>MHHS01000051.1 GCA_001817115.1 Candidatus Andersenbacteria bacterium RIFCSPHIGHO2_12_FULL_45_11b | reverse complement strand
TGAAAAAGTGATCAGTCCGATGATCCAGGTTGTACTGGAAAAGTCAGGAATTCAAAGAGAAAATATTGATGCTATTGCCGTCACCACATGCCCTGGGCTTATGCCGTCGCTTGCTGTAGGCGTGCAGGCAGCTCGAGCGCTATCATACGTATGGAATAAGCCTATAGTCCCGGTGCATCACATAGAAGGGCATGTATATTCTGCACTGCTTGTTGAAAACGAACCTAAAAGCTACCAGCTACCAGCTAAAAGCTGGCCTGCACTGGCTATTATTATTTCCGGCGGGCATACGATGTTTATTCGCATGAAAAGTCATTTGCAATATGAAGTGATAGGAGAAACGCGCGACGATGCAATTGGAGAAGTATTCGATAAAGTAGCGCGAATGCTGGGGCTTGGATATCCGGGCGGTCCAAAAATAAGCAAGCTTGCAGAAGCGGGGAATCCGAATGCATTTCATTTTCCGCGTCCGATGGAACATTCGCACAATCTTGATTTCAGTTATTCCGGCTTGAAGACGGCAGTGCTGTATCAAGTTTGCGATCTTGGTGATGCGATTGATGATCAGCAAAAATCAGACATTGCGGCTAGCTTTCAGCAAGCAATTTGCGATTCTGTGGCAGCAAAACTTGAATATGCAGTGGCGCAAACTGAATACAAAACAATTTTGTTCGCAGGCGGCGTGGCTGCAAATACAGCATTGCGCACAAGAATTGCGCAGATTGCAGAACGGCATGCCACTGCATTTCATGTTGCGCCGCTTCACTTATGCGGCGATAACGCCGTAATGATCGGGGAAGTTGGGGTATATGCGTTTGAGGCCGGCAGAATAAAAACTTGGCGCGAAATCGATGCAACTGCGAAAATTTCTATAGAAGAGTTCTCGAAGTAGTGTCATTCCGGCCTCCGCTGCGCCCCGCGAAGCCAACGGGCGAAGTGGGGAGCCGGAATCCGGCGACGTGGATCCCGGGTCAAGCCCGGGATGACAACTTATCCTTACATCAAATCCTTGCTGGTTGCAGAAGGGCTTACGGAATCTCGGATTGTAAGGAGTACAGATCTGCGCAAGCGGGCGCAAGAATCGTGCGAGCATTTTGCTAAATGATGAGCAGTTAAGACGAAGTTTTTATTCTCACCTAAGTTCATTGGCTGTCTGGAGCCATACAAGAAGGATTGGCATTCCATGCATCCCAATAGGGCATTTTCGGCAAAAAGCCACTTAATTTTTGCATGCATGCTTTCGCGCACTTTTTTGCGAAGTCCCTGGCATTCTTTTTTTCTGCAATCAACTAAATGTTCAAGCGCATTTCGAAAACCAACCTGGCCCGCAACACTGAACACGAACGCTGGCATACATGATTTGTGAGCTTCGCTGCATGTAAATCCTCCAGATGATGCTTCTTGTCCTACTACGCTAACTGATTCAATTGCGATTGTGTATGACATGTATTGTGACAGCATAACGCAGGGGGATTATGTCCGCCAGATTGATTTTTAGGCCTTTTGGGGCATACTATGCGTATGCCTGCATTATCTGCTCAATACAGCCCCAAAGATCACGAACAGTCCGTATATAAGAAGTGGGAGGATTCTGGAGCCTTTCAGCCAAACGAAGAATTGCTGAAACAAGGCAAGAAACCGTTTGTCGTAATGCTTCCGCCGCCGAATATTACTGGGGTATTGCATATGGGACATGCTTTGCAAGATACGATTATGGACATTCTTGTGCGCTGGCATCGCATGAAAGGCGAACCGACGCTTTGGATGCCTGGTACAGACCATGCCGCACTTCCTACAAATAAAATAATTGTTGATCAGTTATTCGCAGAAGGAAAAACAAAAGAGGAAATTGGTCGGGCAGCGTTCATTGAAAAAACGGAGAAGTGGTATGAAAAAACAGGGGCGCAGATTCTCAACCAAATGAAGCGGTTAGGAGCCTCATGCGATTGGACACGGAACAGGTTCACGATGGATACGAAATATGTTCAAGCTGTAAATGAGACATTTTTATCATATTACAAAAAAGGATACATTTATCGCGGAGCGCGTATTGTAAATTGGGATCCAAAAACACAGACTACTGTTTCTGATTTAGAGATTGAATACAAAACAGAAAAAGCCCCGCTCTATACATTTCGGTATGGCCCATTTGAAATAAGCACGGCTCGCCCGGAGACAAAATTTGGAGATAAATATGTAGTGATGCACCCTGACGATCCTCGATATGCCCAGTATGCGCACGGAGATACTTTTACCGCCCCTTGGATTAATGGCGATATTACGGCAACCGTTATAAAAGACGAATCCGTTGACATGAAATTCGGAACGGGCGTTATGACCATTACTCCGTGGCACGATCTTACTGATTTTGCAATTGCAGAGCGGCATAATCTTGGCATGGAGCAGATTATTGATTTTAATGGGAAGCTGCTGCCGATTGCAGGTGAATTTGCAGGAATGAATATTGCGGCTGCTCGGCCAAAAATCGCTGAAAAATTGGAGAGCTTGGGCCTGCTCATCTCTGTTGATGCGAAATACCAGCATAATGTCGCGCTGAACGATAGGGGAAAGGGAGTTATTGAGCCTCAAGTGATGCGCCAATGGTTCGTGGATATGAGCAAGCTCAAAGAAGAGGCGATTGCAGCGGCAGAAAATGATCAAATTCGATTTATACCGCCTCGATGGAAGAGTCATTTTATTGATTGGATGGAGCATGTGCATGATTGGAATATTAATCGGCAAATTTGGCTGGGGCATCGTCTGCCAGTGTGGTGGAAAAAAGGAACGCATGGCACTGATCAAGAAGACGGCAATTTTGTAGTGTCGAGTGAGAAGCCAGAAGGCGATTATGAGCAAGATCCTGATACGCTCGATACTTGGTTTTCTTCTTCTTTATGGCCATTTGCGACGCTTGGTTGGCCGGATGCCACAGATGATTTGCGCAACTATTATCCGACGAGCGTACTGGTAACTGCAAGAGAAATTTTGTACCTATGGGTAGCGCGCATGATTTTTTCCGGCTTGGAACTGGTGCACGACATTCCATTTCGCGACGTGCTTATTCATCCTGTAGTTCTTGCAAAAAACGGACAGCGTATGAGCAAGTCGCTGGGCACTGGTATTGATCCGATTGAATTAATTGAAGCTCATGGGGCCGACGCAACCAGATTCGGACTGATGCATCAGATGAGCTTTGACATGCAGCAGATGAAATTCGATCCGGAAGCTATACGGGCTGCGCAAAATTTCGCAAATAAGCTGTGGAACATCGCGCGATTGCTCGATGAGCTGAAAGATAGGCGGCAGGAAGGAGCTGCAGACATGTGGATTCGCGCTCGTGCATACCAAGTTTCTCAAGAAGTGGGCGCCATGCTCGCGGCATACAAGATCGGGGAAGCTGCGCGATTGCTTCAGGATTTTGTGTGGTATGAATTTGCAGATTGGTATCTAGAAATCGTAAAAAAAGAAGGATCAACAGCAGTTGCCCGCGCTGTATTTGCGGACATTATTAAAATGCTGCATCCGTTCATGCCGCATATCACAGAAGTGTTATGGGAGCATGCTGGCAATTCAGAGCTACTCATCACATCTCCATGGGAATTTGCGGAATATGCCGTATCGCAAGAAGCAATAGACACGATGCGCGTATTTCAATCAGTAGTTACTGCGGTTCGTTCCGCGCGCATAGTATTCGGAATTCCTATGGGCAGCGTCGTAGAAATATATTCCGATGCGTCTCTCCCAATGCCGGAAACGCTAGAGGCGTTAGCGCGAGTGCATATTGTTGCTGAAGCGGGCGGTCGCATGCGCTCGTACCCGCTATCCACAGGAGGAGTTATTATGTTGTATGCAGCAGAAATTACAGAAGAAGCGTTGAAAAAAGGGCGAGACAGGCTCAATACTCGAGCGCAAACCATTACAGCAAAAATACAAGCAACGCAGCAGATTATCGAGAGTATGCGCGGCAGGGCGCCGGAAGAAAAGGTGCAGGAGAAACAAAACGAGCTCGCAAGGCTTCAGCAGCAGCTGCAAGATATCGATATGAGCAGAGGATTATTAAAATAATAACGACATATCGCAATCATTGTGCTATAGTACATGCAATTACTTATGACGCAGGAACCACGAAGTTTTTTTGAGCGGTTAACAGGAGCAAAAGTGTTGCGCAGTCCTGGCGATTCTGAAGACCAGGAAATTCCTATTCATGATACTCAAGCAAGCGGATCCGATTTTTTATCGCGCGAAGTTGAAACTGTGCTATCTGAACCAGAGCCAGAAATGGAAGAAGAGTATGCAGACGACAATGCGCTGATGGCCGACGAAGATCAAGAAGGTCAGCTTACCGTTGATGTATTTCAGGATGATGCGAATGTTATTATCCAAAGCACCGTTGCCGGTGTTTCGCCCGACGATTTAGACGTATCTATTACCAACGACATGGTGACGATTCGCGGAGAGAGAAAGCGCGTATATGATGTGCGAGAACAGGATTATTTCTACCAGGAATGCTATTGGGGCACATTTTCCCGATCTATTATTTTGCCCGTGGAAATTGATGCGGACAATGCAGAAGCAAAAATGAAAAACGGAGTACTGACAATTCGTATTCCAAAAGCAAATATCGCAGTCACCCGCAAACTCAAAGTAAAAGACGCATAAATGGATGTATTGTTGCTAGCGACGCTGATCGGATCGGGGTTGTTGTTGCCGACTGCGTACGCCGGAATCATCGGTGCTCCGTGGGCGCCTACCAGAATCGCCGTGGTAAAAAAAGCATTTGATGCTGTCGGCATATCCGAAAAAGACGTACTCGTTGATTTAGGCTGCGGGGATGGAAAAATTATGCACGAGGCGGCAAAAAGGGGAGCAAAGACGATTGGGTATGAATTATCGCCAATTATGTGGTGTATTGCGTGGATGCGTACTATGCGAGATAAAAAAACACAGGTGCATTATGGCAACTTTTTTAAACTGCCCATTCCGCCAGATACCACATACATATTCGCATTTCTCATGCCAAAGCATATGCAAAAAATACGGGAATATATTGCAAAGCAACCTGTTCAAGACGCGACCATAATCTTTTCTTATGCATTTCCTATGCAAGATGTGCCTCCAAGAATGATTTTTAGAGCAAAGAAGTGCGCTCCGCTGTATATGTACACCGTTAAAGATATCCGCTAGAGTGGGTGCAGTATGGCAAAATACTTTCTTACCACCCCAATTTATTACGTAAACGCATCGCCGCACATCGGGCACATGTATACCGGTATTGCAGCAGACGTACTTGCGCGCCACTATCGGGCACAGGGGAGAGATGTGCTATTGTCGACGGGAGTTGATGAAAATTCCCAGAAGAACGTAGAGGCGGCAGAAAAACAGCATATGCCGGTGCAACAGTATGTGGATGCTATGGCCGACACGTGGAAAAAAGCCTTTGATGACATGGATATCACATACGATACATTTTTTCGAACCACGTCAGAAGAGCATAAAAGCGCAGTTCAGGCCATGATTGCAGCTATGCAAGCAAAGGGCGATATTTACTTAGGAGATTATACAGGCTATTACTGTGTTGGATGCGAAGAGTTTAAGGCCGAGAAGGATCTCATAGAAGGCAAGTGTCCTACTCATAAAACAGAGCCGAACATAATCAAGGAGAAGAACTACTTTTTTAAGTTGAGCAACTATCGTGATCATCTTTTGAAGTGGTATGAAGATTTTCCAAACGCAGTACAGCCTACGTCCGCGCGCAATAAAATGCTGTCATATATTACCGATGAAATGGAAGATATTTCTATTTCTCGCCAATCTCAAGCGTGGGGGATTCGTTTTCCAAAAGATGAAGAACATGCCGTATATGTATGGTTTGATGCACTTATAAACTACCTCACCGTTACAGGATACCCGAATAATGGGTATGAAAAATGGTGGCCAGTTGATGTTCACTTGATTGGAAAAGATATCATAAAATTTCACTGTGCTATTTGGCCCGCGATGCTTTTATCTGCCGGTCTGGATTTGCCGAACACAATATTTGCTCACGGATTCTTTACAGTTAATGGAGAGAAAATATCAAAAAGCTTGGGCAATGCAATTGATCCCATGCAGCTTGTGCAGCAGTATTCCAAAGACGTGTTGCGCTATTATGTGCTCCGAGAAATCCCATTTGGGAGCGACGGGGATTTCTCATTTGATCGATTACGGCAGAGATACAATGGGGAGTTGGCGAACGGATTAGGCAACCTCGTGTCGCGTACTCTGGCAATGGTTGAGAAGTACCAAGTGGTTATCGAAAATCCGGAAGAAATATCTCAACAAGGCCAAGAAATGATTAAAAAAGTTGGCGGATATATCGAGAAATTTTCATTCGATAAAGCGCTTGCGGAAGTATGGATTTTTATTGCGCATTTAGATGACGTCATCGATTCTGCAAAACCGTGGGAGCTGGCAAAAGAAGGAAAGACGGAAGATATTGCGCGCGTCCTCACGGAAGTGGTACAGGGAATTGCTGCTATAGGCAAGGCGCTTCATGCGTTGTTGCCAGATACATCTCAAAGTATTCGTGAGCTCGTAGTTGCTCAGCCAATCAAAAAACCATCCCAGCCCCTATTCGCGCGAAAGGATTAGAGCTGTTTCCCCTCTCCCCTGACGGGGAGAGGGTTAGGGTGAGGGGTGTGTTGGTTGCGTAAAGAGTGGGGGGCTATATACTAAAAATCATGACATTACTTGTTACTGGCGGCGCGGGGTTTATCGGATCTAACTTTATCCGTTACTGGCTCGAAAAGTATCCGGAAGACGACATTATTAACCTGGATGCGCTCACGTATGCGGGCAATTTGGCGAGCTTAAAAGACGTAGAACAGAGTTCTCGTTACTCGTTCATTCAGGGGAATATTTTAGACGCAGATCTTGTAGGCGATTTGGTGGAAAAAGCAGATAAAATCGTTCATTTTGCGGCAGAATCGCATAATGATCGTGCTATCTTGGATCCAGGAATATTTATAGAGACTAATATTAAAGGTACGTTTACGCTTCTTGAAGCGGCGAAAAAATATAATAAACATTTTCATCACATATCAACAGATGAAGTATTCGGTCATTTAGAATTAGGAACCGATGACGCATTTTCTGAAACTACTCCATATGCGCCGCGAAGCCCATATTCTGCATCAAAAGCAGGGTCTGACCATATCGTGCGCGCATATCACGAAACATATGGGTTGCCGATAACGATTACGAATTGCTCTAACAATTTCGGACCATATCAGCATCCGGAAAAATTCATCCCGCGCATGATTACGGATATTATCGACGGGGGCACTGTAAAAATATACGGTGATGGCCTATATGTGCGCGACTGGCTGTATGTACTAGACCACTGCCGGGCAATTGATGCGGTACTAAGCAAGGGCAAAAACGGCGAGACGTATTTGGTGGGCGGTATGACGAGCGACGTATCAAATAAAGATATTGCGCTGAAAGTATTAGAAATTATGGGAGTATCTGAAGATAAAATAGCTTACGTTGCCGACCGCCCGGGGCATGATAGGCGTTATGCCGTTGACTGGACGAAGATTCACAATGAATTAGGCTGGCAGCCGGAACACAGTTTTGAAGAATGGCTGAAGGAAACAGTGGCGTGGTATCAGAATCATGAATCGTGGTGGCGTCCATTAAAAGAAAGGGCAGAAAGTATTTACACAAAATGATTGGCGTTTTTGATTCCGGATACGGAGGATTAGCGATCCTGCGCGCATTGCGCAGTCGTCTCCCAGATTATTCGTATGCGTATCTTGGCGATAATGCCCATGCGCCGTATGGTCCAAAGCCTGATGAAGAAATCTTTGAGCTCACAAAGCAAGGAGTAGAACAGCTGTTTCAAAAAGGCTGCAATCTTGTAATTCTCGGGTGCAATACGGCATCCGCAAGCGCGCTTCGCCGTCTGCAACAGGAATGGATGTCTATAACGCATCCGGCTAAAAAAATCTTAGGCATTATCGTTCCAACTGCAGAAGCAGTATCTGGTCATCATTTCGAAACAATCGGCATTCTTGCCACGCAGCATACAGTCAGTACGGGGGCATATGAAAAAGAAATTCATAAGCTAAATCCGGAAATTAAAATTATTCAGCAGCCATGCAATAATCTTGCCGGTATAATCGAACAATATGGCGCGGATGATGAGCGAGTTGTGGAAGAGGTAAAAGTTTGCATAAAAACTTTGTGTACACGATCCACCCCTCCCAGCCTCCCCTTAGTAAGGGCAGGAGACGACGCTTCCCCTCCTTACGAAGGAGGGGCTAGGGGAGGTTTTGTTGATGCAATACTCCTCGCCTGCACCCATTATGAATTCGTCGCCGATACAATCCAAAGGCTACTTCCAAAGCGCACTATTCTTATCCGCCAGCCGGAAATCGTTGCGCAAAGCCTGGAAAGCTATCTTGATCGACATCCAGAGATAGAGAAAAAACTAAACAAGAAAACAGGCTGCCAATATTTTACTACTGGAAATCAGCAAGATGTTTCCGCAAAAAGTTCCTCGCTTATGCAAGAAGAGGTAGTATTTACAGCACTATGATCAAGCCGTGGAAATTAATAAAATCAGAATGGGTATTGCAAAATAAGTGGTATAGCGTGCGCAAGGATATGGTCGAAGTGCGGCCCGGGAAAATTCTCGATGAGTACTATCTTGGCGTGTGGAATGATATCGTTATGATTCTTGCTATAACGCCAAGCGGCATTGTTCCTCTGGTACGCCAATACAAGCATGGCATCTCGCAAATTATAATCGAGCTCCCGGCGGGGTATATGGAAGACGGTGAAGATCCCCTGGAAGCTGCGAAGCGGGAACTTAAAGAAGAAACGGGGTATGAATCAGACAATTGGAGCAAGCTCGGATATTTTATAAAAAGCGCAGGTAAAACAGTCGGTGGAAATATTCATCTCTATCTTGCAAAAAATGCCAAAAAAACATCGGATCAACATTTAGACGACACTGAAGATATAGAAATAATCGAGAAGCCATTTCGAGAAGCTCTCGCTATGGCTAAGAGCGGGGAACTGCACGTGATTGATACGGTCTTAGCGCTGCTCCTTGCGGAGGAGAAAATTTGACTAATTAAACAATTAAGTGTAAATTAAAAAGTCCAGATTGCCAATTTAGGCTGAACTAGGAAGTTTTTTCACAATTTAGGTAAGGAGAAAGACCATGTTAGCGGTATTTCGTGCCTATTGGCCCAGTATGCGCAAGTATCACTTATTGTTTGTGATATTGTGCATCTCTATTTCGGGAGCAATTGCGTTTGCATCACTTCGCCCCTTTCTGTTGAGGAACATTGTAAATGTGTTTACGGCGGAAGAGAAAAATGTGTCCTTGGCCAAGGAGATATTTTGGCAGTATCTCATGCTCGGCGTTGGTACGTTCTTGGCATATCGAATCTTCGATGTGGCGCTTTCGTTGTATGAGGCGCGAATTATGCGCGATTTAGATCAGCGCAGTTTCGCGGCTATCCAACGGCAATCCATTAGTTTCTTCGAAAATGCTTTTACGGGGGCGCTCGTAAAAAGTGCCGGCCGGTTTCGAAATTCTTTCGAAGGAATAATCGATGTGCTGTTTGTAGAAGTGGGGCGAAGTATCCTTATTCTATGCTTTGCCTTTGTTGCATTTTTCAGCACTATGCCAAGCTTCGCGTTTGCATTTGGTGCGTGGGTCGTCGCTTTCCTCGCGGTTGGCGCCATCCTGATTAAGTATAGATATCCACTCGAAAAAGCATCGGCGGAAGCAGACAGCAAGGTAGGAGGTGCATGCGCGGATTCTATCGGGAGTCATCTCACGGTCAAGTCGTTCGGCTGCGAGCCATCTGAACAGAAACGATTCGATACTGTTGTGGTTGAAAACTATCAGAAACGCTTGAAGGCGTGGATGGTAGGAAACGCAGGCATGGCGATGCAAATGATTATGATGATGGTCGCAGAAGTCGGCCTCGTATGGTGGATGATAGGCGGCTGGGCGAAAGGAACGATTACGACAGGAGATCTGGTTTTCTTCCAGACATATATGGCTTGGATATTGGGTCATTTATGGACGTTCGTTCACTCGGTTCGAAAACTTTTTATTCTCGTTGCGGAAGCAAGGGAAATGACAGAAGTCTTTGATCTGGAGTCAGAGGTGCGAGATGCGCCAAAGGCTCACCCGTTAGTGATTTCGGAAGGGCAGATAGACATTCATGCTCTTACTTTTCACTACGGGACAGTATATTCAGAGAAGAGCTTTGCTATTAACGGAATCGATATGAAGATTCCTCCCGGCCAATCTGTTGGCTTGGTAGGAAGAACCGGCGCTGGCAAAAGTACGCTCGTAAAGCTCCTTATGCGACTGTATGAGCTGGATTCCGGATATATCCGGATCGATATGCAGGATATCACCGATGTGACGCAAAAAAGTTTGCGTCAGCAAATGGCGGTTGTTCCGCAGCAGCCGCAACTCTTCCATCGTACGATTCGGGAAAACATTGCATTTGCGTGTCCGAATGCAAGCGAGGAGGACGTAGTCGAGGCAGCCAAGCAAGCGTATGCATGGGAGTTCATAGAAAAACTTCCTGATGGTCTGGATACTATGGTAGGAGAACGCGGAATGAAGCTTTCTGGAGGTCAATGCCAGCGGATTGCTATTGCCCGTGCGATACTTGCAGATCCGAAGATTCTTCTTTTGGACGAAGCAACCAGTGCGCTGGATAGCGAAACTGAAAAGTACATCCAAAAAGCAATTGCCAATCTATTGCGAGGGCGTACTTCGGTTGTAATTGCGCACCGGTTGAGCACGATTATGAGTTTGGATCGCATAGTCGTTATGGAAAACGGAAAGATTGCCGAAGATGGAGCGCATGAAGACCTGTTGAGTGCGGAAGGCATGTATGCAAATCTCTGGGCTCATCAAGTCCGCGGATATGTATAAAGCAAGCGAAAGTTGATCATTTGAACCTCGAGAAGATTCATTTCTTCTCGAGGTTTTTTAATACATTCACGAAAATATTTATGCATATAGGTTTTGCATTAGTATGTTTCTGGAAATGAATAAGCCTGGAAAAGGGTGCATTTTATTGACAATAACGATCAGGCTCTCTATCATGAACTCAATGTCGTTAAAAGATACTGCTCAATATTCATATTATTATACTAAGCCTTCTGCGGTGGCTGATTTTAGGTAGAGAGCAAATAAGGTTCTTTTTCTTAAACTAGCCTCCGATGAGGCTAGTTTTTAGTTCTTTGAAGTTAAAATCAAATAAGGAGTAGGGCGATGAAGCGATTACTGTTGTTTGCCGGGTTGCCGGGGGTAGGCAAGTCTACTATTTCTCGAGGAGTTAGCAAAAAAACGGACACGATGATTGTCGATCTTGATGATTTCAAGAAAACCGACGTTGATCCGGTTCTGGTCAAGCATGAAATTGATCCCCCTGATTTGCGATGGTCGTACTACCAAAAGGCGCTCGAATACGTCTTTGGTCGGTTTGATGAGGGCCTTGAGGTGGCGATTATGGATGAAGTCTTTCATCTGCATTCGCTGAGAACTCAACTGGAATCTTGTTGCGTCGATCGGCACGTTCAAGTGACTTGGATTGAGATTCAATGTCCCTACGAGGTTGTTAAAAAACGATTGCAAGCTACGGCTCGAACGGGGCACATCCTTACTACCGAAGAATCGCTCAATATGTATCTTCGTTTTCAGGATATATTCGAAGCATTTCCGGCTAGCACTGAAAATCGCATCACTGTTAATAACGAAGGCGGTGCTGATATCGATTCACTGGTAGACTGGATTCTATCCAGGGGCTAATGAAGGACGACGAGGCTGGCCAAGGTTTTACCGACGCCAGCTCTTTTAAATCAACTTAGTTTACTATCTATGCTTACTAAACAGAATCTCCGGGATATAAAAAAACTGGCCATCGCGATTGATCACGATGCGGCTTTCGGCGGCAAGTCAAAAGGCAATAAGCATTTGCTTCGCGTGGTTGCTATTGTAGAATTCATGGCAAAAAAAATGGAAGCCGATCTGCCGATAGCTGTTGCCGGTGCTTTTTTGCATGACACAGCTCTTCCTACGGGGGACGATTATAATTATGAAACGAATAAAAAAATTGTTAAGAGCATACTGAAGCCGCTGTGTCTTTCTAAAGATGATGTAGATCAAATTGCCGAATGCGTTGCATCTCATGAAGGAACTGCTAAAGCAAAAAGTTTGGAAGCAAAAATTGTTCATGATGCAGATGTGTTAGAAAAAACAGGTATTTTAGGAATTATTCGTCATACGTGGAAATTAGTTCATTCACCTAAAACTTTAAATCTCGATTCTGATGTAACGCTCAGCAAGAACGTTTTTGAGCACTTGCAGTGGCGAGCTAGTCGCTTGCAGACTATTTTGGCAAAAAATATTCACCATTACCTTACTCAAGGCATAGATATGAGTCCTGACTTTGCTCAAAAGCTGGTATCTTTTATTAGGCCGCTTGCTAAACAAAACATAATTACCGAAAATATTGCCAAAGAATTGGAGCAAATTCTTACAGAACGTGAATGCAAGAAATTAGAAGAGCAGCTTTCGCTAGAGTACCTTAATAAAAAATTCAAATTCTAACACCGGGTGTTAGAAAATTTCGCAATTCTTCAGTAAGTTTTTCAAAAGTAAAAAACTGAATTGCGTGCATGCCTACTTGCTGGGCCATTTCTATGTTTTTCAAGTCGTTGTCGATGAATAATGTTTCTTGGGGTGTAAGATTATACGTTTCGATCATGTATTCAAAAACATCTCGATTCGGTTTCCATAAATGAATATCGCATGATTGCACAAATGCTTCAAAATACGATTCGAGTTTTGATTTAAACGGATGTCCGGGCTTCCATGCGTTTGTGAGTGCGAATAGGCGATAGGTAGGTCGCAATGTTTGTAAGAGTGCAGTCATTTGTTGGTTAATTGCGATGTTGTCACCGTGCCGTTTACCCGATTTTTTCACATCTTCCAATGTTAATTGTTTCGTATCCACTGTTCTTGTTGGCCAAAATTCTTCAAACGATAATCCCTGTACTTTTCGACCAGTTTCTATGTATTCCTTGAAAAAATCCTTAATTACGTCCATTGAAACACCCGTTTCTTCTGACAGCAGTTCGTTAGAGTATTGTGGCCCATGCGCATACGTCGTGAGTACGTCGCTTACGTCGAAGATAATGTTTTTGATAGAATTTTGTGGCATGTTTTGACTTTTATATAACAGTGTAACAAGTGTACTGTATATGCTACCCTTGCCATATGCCACAAATTTCAAACGCATATTATAGAACAAGCGTAAAAGCACTTGTATTAGGGGAAGACGGTACCTTTTTGCTTGCAAAAGCAGAATCTGGCAAATGGGATTTGCCGGGCGGGGGATTGGATTGGGGTGAAGAACCGCAAGATGGCATCGTGCGTGAAATCCGAGAGGAAATGGGGTTAGAAACTCTGTTTGTTGCCGAACACCCGTCATATTTTCTTGCTTGTCTCGCCAAGCTTGGATGGGTTAATAACGTTTTGTATATTACACAACTAAAGCATTTGGATTTTGTTCCGTCCGACGAATGCATTGAAATCAGATTTTTCTCGATAGACGATGCGAAAAAAGTACCGCTGTTTTCCAATGTGAAGAAGTTTTTGGAATTGTATAATCCGAATAATCATAATTAGACGTTTGCATGAATTTAGAAATAATCGAAAAATATACAACATTAATATCGCAAGCAAAAAATCTTTCGTATCCAAGAGTGTTGGTAAATGTTTGCAGTCACGGTAACGAAACGCTAGGAATTGAAGTTTTGGATAAATTGAAAGAAATTTCAATACAGAGTGGCTCAGTTATTTTTCATATAGCAAACGAGCTAGCTCTCAAAGAAGGCAAGAGATTTATCGATTCTGATTTAAATAGGTCTTTCCCTGGATCTGTTACTGGTGGTTACGAGGAGCAGGTGGCGTTTCAGATGATGCAATATATTCCTAATTTTGATTATGTTATCGATATCCATTCAACGGTTTCAGCTACGAAGGATTGTTTGATTATCGAAGATGATTCCTCGGAAGTGCAAAAAATGATATCCGTGTGCGAAAATGCAAAAATTATTCTACATATGATCGCGACAAAGGGAACATCACTGCCTGCTGCTGCTAGGTTACCCGATAAAACTATTCCCGTTATTGCATTCGAATATGGCGGTAATGATGCCGAAACGAGAGATAGGACATGCGCAGACATTCGAAATATCCTCTCGTTGTTGGGCGTAATAAAACCAACGGATTTCGTTACTAATGCTCGTAAGCCACAGCAGTTTGAATGTTATGCAACGTATCCAAAATTAGAGACCGATACTCCGAACGTAGAAATAAAAAATTATGAGATAATCCATAAAGGAGATATTATTGGATATTCCGAAGGCAGGACGCCAATTCTTTCTGATTCTGATTTTTATCCGGTATTATTTGGAGAAATAAATTACAAAACTATATTTGGGTTCAAGGCGAAGAAACTTGATTGAATCCCCAAATTAAATTTTGTTGTTATTGAAGATATTTTTTAATTTCTCTTTCAATTTCTGCAATTTTTCCCGTGAAGGTTTCGCAGATTCTGCATTTCGAATTTCTTTATCAATATTCCACACCGTTCGATTAGGGAGTGGGTCATTCTCGTGCCTTGGAAAAATGTGCCAGTGTATGTGTTCATCCGTATTGCCAAGCAGTTCATAATTAAGCTTTTTAGGGTGAAATGCCTTGAATACTGCTTCTGCTGTAATGCTCATTTCCCATACAAATTGTTTTCGAAATTCTGAATCAAGTTCGTGTAATTCTTTTGCGTGTATCTTTGAAAGAAACAGGGTGTAGCCTTCAAAAAATTGATAATCACCTAGAACAACATATCCGGTTTCAAGTTCTGCAACGAAGTATGGATTGTTATCGTCTTTTATTGATTGAATTCTATCGCAGACGAGGCAATTTTGAGACATGAGCGTTTCTCTTATTTTAAATATCCTCCGCTTTGGTGCGCCCAAAGGTCGGCGTATTCTCCTTTGTGACCAAGAAGTTCTTGGTGGGTTCCATCTTCAATAATTCTACCATTCTGAATAACTACAATGCGATCTAATCGCATGATGGTGCTTAAGCGATGCGCGATCACGATCGAAGTGCGGCTTTGCAGCAAGTTCGCGATTGCTTGTTGGATGATTTTTTCCGTCGCACTATCAAGTGCGCTCGTCGCCTCGTCCAATATGAGAATGTGAGGATCTGCTAAAATTGCGCGCGCAATTGCAATGCGCTGGCGCTGTCCTCCGGAAAGCTTTACGCCGCGTTCTCCTACGATAGCATCGAGGCCATAGGGGAGCTCTTGAATAAAGTCCCATGCATACGCCTTCTTTGCCGCTTCAATAATTTCTGCTTCAGTTGTATCCGGTCGTGCAAACGCAATATTGTGTCGTATTGTAGAGTGAAACATTTGCGGATCTTGAGGGACTACCGCAATCTGTTGGCGCAAGCTTTCTTGAGTAACTTTTGTGATGTCTTGGCCATCAATAAGAATTCGCCCATTATGCAAATCGTAAAATCGTAGTAATAACTTCACGATTGTGCTTTTGCCTGCCCCGCTTCGACCGACAAGGCCTATGGATTGCCCGGCCGGGATTGTAAGCGTTAAATTATTGATAGTTTGATATGTTCCGCGTTTGCTATTTTTATAGCTAAAAGTAACTTTATGAAATTCAATCTTGCCACTTGTAACTTTTAAAGTGCTAGCTCCATGAGTATCTTGTACATCAGGCGTTATGTGATAGATGTCAGCCATTTCTTTCGCATCAGATACATGTTCAAAGAAGCGATGCATCATTGGACCAAGGTTCCAAATTTGTTCAATCATCCAAAGTATGTAGGCCTGGAAAAATACAAAATCGCCAATTGTTACTTCTCCTTTGTGCCACCCTGTTATGAGGTACCAGGTTAGCCCAAGCTCTGCTATAGCCATGAGAATGCCTTGTATTGCAAAGACCGCATTGCTGGCAAACCATGCTTTAAGGCGCATGATGTAGCTTTTTTGAATAACTGCAAGAAAGCGCTTTGCTTCAGTTGCTTCTCGGCCGAATGACTTCACGGTCATGTGGTTGCTTATTGAATCGGCGAGAACGGCGCCAACTTCAGAATCAACGCTCGCGCTGGCATTGAAGAATGGGAGTTGAAAGCGTATTGCAAACAAAATCAGCCCGCAATATACGAGCATCCAGCCCGCTACGAGCACAGCCAGTAACGGCCTTTCTCTAACGGTCACAACAAATATAACAATAAACAGGATGCTGCTTTTGAGGAGCTGATAGAAAAACACATCAGCCATGCCATCAAAAGCATTACTGAATCGTTTCGCGCTCGTTATAATGGATCCTGTAAAAGAGTTCTCAAAAAAATGCATCGATTGAGTTTGCAGTACGGCAAAACTGCGCTTTGTGAGGTCTCGCGCTACTTTTGCCTGGAATAGAGTTATAGTGATGTCAAACAGCCGATAGCAAATATTGACTCCGACATACATCCAGATAAGAGTTTGAAAAATCAGCCATGCCCGCGATGCGTCATGGGTATTCTTTGCGAACTCATTTACAAGCATTCTTGTGTAAAAAGGGAAGGCTGCGCCGAAAAGAACGGCGCCAATCATGAGCAGTATCGACGCGCCGAAAAGAACCCAATGCTTCCTAATACTTGGTGTAAATGCTTTAAATACGGAGGTTACGGCTTGCATAAGGTTTATTGTAGGAGAGTAGAGCTGATTTAGCGAGTATTCTAATCTCGTTTGTTGTCATGTAGAGTGCATTCATGCTTGTGGTTATGTTTTTTGTTCGGTAGCATGTTAATGCTTCTTTGGACATTCATTGCAGGGGTTTTAGCTAGTATTGTAAGCGGTATGGCCGGCGGAGGCGGAGGGCTTATATCTGCTCCATTTTTTATTCTCATTGGTCTGCCTCCTCAAATTGCAGTTGCTACTACTAAATTCGGATCACTTGGATTAACGCTAGGATCAATCGCAAAGTTTCGAAAGACGGAATATGTTCGTAAAGATTACGTTATCTATCTTTCTGTGTTAAGTATTGTTGCTGCATTTATCGGATCAAATCTTTTACTAGTTACAAATAATGCATTTATAGAAAAATTAGTAGGGGTAACTATGCTTATTGCACTGCCTTTTATTTTCATTAAAGATGCGGGATTAGTGAGTTCAAAACCAAATAATATTCAAGAAGTTATTGGGTGCGTTGCTTACTTTATAGTTCTTATATTTCAAGCAGCCTTTGGAGCGGGGGTGGGGATGCTGCTTACAGTTGTTATGATTAATTTATTAGGATTTACGGCGCTAGAATCTAACGCCACTCGTCGTATTCCTGGTTTTTTACTCGCTTCTATATCGCTGCTCGTCTATATATTTAGCGGAGTCGTGTATTACAGCTATGGCCTAGCTATGCTGGCAGGAATGCTTGTGGGCGGATATATCGGGACGCATATTGCAATTAAGAGGGGGAATAAGTTTGTGAAGGTTGTATACGCGATCGTTGTTGCCATACTTGGGATCAAGTTTGTGGTGGGGTAATAGGTTTTTTATTGAACTAACGAGGCGCGGAATTTATCTAATATTTCCCCTGCAAAACTTTGCATGTCTTCCGGCTGTAGAGAATTGATATTCACCCATTCATATCGATCAGCCTCTTCGGTTGGATCCTTTTCAAATGGCTGGGGCTCTGTGCTCTGGGGGTTCGCAATATAAAAAAGACTAAAGCTGTGATACCCCTGATCATGAGGTTCATAGTAGAAGAAACTTTCTTTGAACGTAAAAAATTCAAGTGTATCAAGAATAGTACCTGTTTCTTCTTGAACTTCGCGTCGCAACGCCTCTTCAGTTTTTTCTCCTTTTTCAATAGCGCCGCCTGGAAAGAACCATTTTCCTGTACTTTTTGTATTTACGAGGAGTAGTTTTGGGGCATCATATACGAGAGCATACGCTGCAGGGCGAAATACCAATTGCTCGGCTGGAACTTCTTTCTTTTCCCCGGTAATAAGCTCGCACGTGACCATTTTGTTGTTTTCTTGCATGCAATAAGGGTGTCATATTGATTGAAATAAGTCCAAGTTGAACTTACGAACAAAAACATTGCATTTTTGCAGTTTTGTGATATATTAGCAGTACTGCTCATAAACCGACCCTTGTGGCGGGAATAGGGCCAGCCAGCCTCGCGCTGGGAACCTCGGTGGACACCGAGGTTTTTTAGTCCTTCAAATTTGTAAGAAGTCCCATTTTTACAAATGCCTTGATCCACTTTTTAGCATTAGTATTTCCCTCGTAATAATCTCGTGCCAATCCTGCCAAGGCATCGGCGAGTCGAAGAAGGGCACTGGATTGATCTCGTGCTCCCAGAACCACTTTTTGATATTTAATTTTGAGTTTATGGAGATGGCGCATAACTCGTTGTCGGGATGCGCTCGTTAATCCGTCGATAATTATAGTTACTTTATAATCCGTTTCAGCAGCATACGTGTTTACTGCTTGCGCTACAGTATAGGTAGTAAGCGATTCGTATTCTTTAGTTGTTTCATATTGAGCGGTAAACAGGGCACGGTGTAATTCTTTAAGCGTAATAATCTTTTCTAAATACGTGTTGCGTTGTTGAAATGTTGTTTTTTGCCATTTCTTTTTTCGTTTACCGGACGATAATTCAATTTCTCCCAATATATTTTCGAGGACGTCTCTGGCTTCGCGATTGCCTATAACAACAGATACTACAAATAATCGTCCTTTGGTGTCTTGCCCAGACTCATCAACGTAGCAGTAAAATTTACGCTTCGTCATGAACGAAGTATATCAAAACGCTGGGATGTAGGAAATTGAGCAGTTATTATTAGATTACTACCTCAATCACATCTCCATCATCCGGCACGAAAACATTCCCGGAAAATTCTTTTTTCGCTTCTGCTGCATATAATTCTTTTCGATTTCCAAACGTCAATTTGTCTTCTGTGTGGAAAAGAATAAGGTTTTTTGCTTGCACTTTTTGCGCGTTCGCGCCTGCTTCTTTTGCAGTAGAGTGCGATATTTCCTCAGGGTGAAATATGTCTCGATCTTTTTCCAAGCAATACGAATCGTGAAAAAAGTAGTCGATATTTTTGCAGTGGGGAAGTATTGCATCGGTGTATGGTTCATCGCCGATGAAAGCGATTGTTTTGTTAGTAGGAAGCCTGATGTGGCAGCCAAATTGTTCTTCTTTTTTGCTCTGTATGTCAAAAAACTCTAAACCCCAGTCGTTTATTTTTGTATTTGCGGTTTTGTCTACTGCAATAAAACGTATTTTTGAATCAAATAAAGCAATTACTTTCTCTTTTAAAAATATTCCGGATACTTGTTTTATAAGCGCGATATTTTTTGCTGATGCATAGATAGTAATGTTATCTGCTTTTCCGTTTGCAATGTTCGCTCCTCGAAACCGCAATATCCAGAATACGCCGAAAATATGATCAATATGCTTATGCGTTATAAAAATATTCTGAATGCTATTTAAATCAATATCGCATTTGTCGAGTTGGGATAAAATCCCGCTTCCACCGCCCGTATCGATAAGAAGATTAGTATGCTCGTCTTGGATTAAAAAAGCAGTTTGAAAATATTTTGTGGAATCTGCGCATCCGGTACCTAGTGCAGTGATTGTTGGTGTCATACTTTATATTGTATTTGCAGAAGAAAGATTTTGGAAGTAAAAAAACGGAGCCTGGGGTACAAGCTCCGCTAACGCGCTACACGAACTTATTCTCTTTCCGGAGAACGAGAATAAAGAGGGCCATGCGAACAAGCGTCCCATTTTCTGCTTGCCGAAAATAAGCAGCTCCTGGAAGGTTATCCACGTCGGTTGCCAGTTCTCCTAAGCGGGGAAGCGGATGCATGATCGTCACATCGCTCTTGCAACCCCTTTCGATCAATGCGCGATTAATCGAATAGGTGCCATTAACTCGGCTATACGATTCTACGTCATCGAAGCGTTCCTTTTGAATTCGAGTCACATACAGCACATCTGCGGAAGGCAAGCAATCCTCCAAACGATCTGATTGTGTAACTTCACATCCTTTCGACCGAAGATACTCAACGAGCTCCGGAGGCATTTGCACTTCCTCGGGCGCGATCAATTGAATCTTGATGTCGCTGTATAGTGTCAGTAATTTGGCAAGCGAATGTATGGTTCGTCCATGTTTCAAGTCGCCGATCATCGCAATAGTTAAGCCGTCTACTCGCTGCTTCTCTTCCTTAATAGTGAACAAGTCGAGAAGTGCTTGCGTGGGGTGTTCTCCCGGCCCGTCTCCGCCGTTAATGATCGGCTTTGTCGAATATCTTGACGCAAGTTCAGCAGAGCCGACATCTGGGTGGCGCATTACGATAATGTCGCAATAGCCTTGAGCAACGCGAATGGTATCTGCAAGCGATTCTCCCTTTGCCATAGAGGAGAAGGTAAACCCGGTCGTGGTGTTCACTAATCCGCCGAGGCGCATAAAGGCAGTTTCGAAACTCATGCGAGTTCGCGTGCTTGCTTCGAAGAAGAAGCTTCCGAGGATGTAGCCGTCTAATACTTGGCATCGCACAACGTGTTGTTCGATAGGGCGCATTCGATGCGCAAATTGGAATAGATGCTCAATTTCTCCCTTGGTGAATTGGTCAACAGACACAATGTGCCGGTGAGCAAACTGCATGGCGCTTCCTCTTATAGTGGTGAAAAGAACGATCCCTCTCGACAAAGGGAACCATGGGTAGGGGGTTGTGTCAATAAATGGCAGGAGTGTCGAAAAAAGTTGACTTTTCCATTTGGATAGTGTAAGGTATAAGGATAATATCCATATGAGCCATCCGCTATCGTTTCAGGATCAATGGGGGAAATCAGCAGCAATCGATTTGCACGATTGCGAGCATGATCGTGTCAATAATAAGGAATTACTAGAAAACTTCGTGAAAGAGGTTATTGAGGTCGTAAATATGCAGGCTCATGGCCCATGCCATATCGACCGCTTCGGAGCAGGAAATCTTGAGGGATATTCCGCTATTCAGTTCATTGAAACGTCTTCGATTACGGTGCATTTAGATGAAGTAGCAAATCGTGCATATATCGATATATTCAGCTGCAAAGATTTTGACGCCAATGTTGCCTTAGAATTTTGTCAAAAATACTTTGGCGCAAAAACCACAAAAATGACCGTGTTGGATAGGTAATAGTACGAAAGCTTAAAATTCAAATAACAAAAGCCCCTCGCGAGGGGCTTTTGTGTGCCATAGTCTGGTTGTAGGCTTATTGACTGGTTTTGGTGATATTTTTCTTAGTTTAAGTTAAGGTATTGATCTAATTGTTTTTTTAAGTCTTCAGTATTTTCATACGAAATAACTTTTGCACTTAAACCGCCAATGGTTTTCGAGTATTCAGCGTTTTTGTGCTTTACATATAGCACTGGAATCTTGAGCGCGGCGGCATAGCCGACTTCAATCCCAACGCCAATAGCTTTTTCTGTCAGCTCTGCAATCAGAAGTGACGATTCAGAAATATCTTTCGTAGCTTGTTCCATCATTTCTTTTTCTTGCTCTGGAGAAAAAACGTATTCATCAACAAATACTTGTGGCCGTATATTGTGTTTTTGCAATACTTCTTTTAAAGCTGAGATTTCGGCATCAAGTTTTTTGCGATTTTTGAAGCTAATACTGATATATGCTTTTTCCATATATAGTATTATATAATATGATCACGGTTCATTATAATAATAAGTCTCTTGCGCCAAATCAGTTATGGACCCCCTCTGTGCACGGAGTAGTACTGAATTCCAAGGGGCATATATTGCTTCATAAAAGGGAAGATAGTTCGCTATGGGCGCTGCCGGGAGGAAAAATGGAATTAGGGGAATCCGTCGTTTCTTGCTTGAAAAGAGAATTATTGGAAGAAACTGGATTTCAGGTATCTCCTGAAAAGCTCCTGGGCGTATTTAGTTCTCCCGAATATTTACTATCAGTCAAAAATCACATCTTCCAGCCGTTGCTCATCGTTTTTTTATGCGACATACACGATGAAAAACCAACGATAAATAATGAATCAGTTGCGTTCCAGCGGGCTAATGAAGAGAGTATAGAGAACATGGACACATTCCCTCTTGTCAAAGAAATAGCTCATTGGACTTGGGGGCAGGCTAACAGCGCATTTTTTGATAGTGTGAGTTTTAAGGGATAAAAAAGCAGGGATGGTAGTAATACCACCCCTGCGACATGCTGTTCAGATCATGCAGGAGAGATCGTTTGGCCCGAAGCCGGCTTTTGCAAAAAATGATATAGTTTTTAAAAATATGACCCCCAAAATCATCGCACATAGAGGAGATAGGGAACACTTCCCGGAAAATACAATCGCGTCTTTCAAGTCGGCCGTAGATAAGGGGGTTGATGCTATTGAACTCGATATCCATTTGAGTAAAGATAAAAAATTAATTGTTCATCATGACTACTTTTTGGGCACAACGAATAACGGAGAAGGGTTGATTAGCGAGGAAGACTCGCAATATATCAAATCGCTTGATGCGGGGAGCTGGTTTTCTGATCAATTCGCGAACGAAAAAGTCCCGTTTCTTGAAGAAGTATTTGAATTATTTGGCGATAAGATAGTATATGAGATTGAACTGAAGGGGTATACAGCAGAATTCCTAGAGATCGCTCTTGGAACTGCAAAAAAGTACGGGCTTGTAAGTTCTATAGAATTTACTTCCCCACATGCGCAAGTATTGTCTCGAGTAAAAGAAATGGAGCCGAATGCAACAATCGGAGTCTTTATCCAGGAGTATCCATCGTGGATGTCCGCCAGCTTAGGAGAGGATATTATAAAAGGAACCGCAATACTCGGGCGACTTGATGTGGTTCATTGTCCATTATTAATATTGTCTAAAGAATTTGTTGGTCAATTGCACGATCTTGGCTTAAAAGTTCATGCGGCTAATTGCGACACTGAAGAATCGATTCAAAGGGCGATAGAGTTGAAAGTAGATCAATTTTCTACGAATAAAGTTGATTTGGCTTTAAGCTTAAAATAGGGCGCAGCTAATTTCGGCGCAAAAATCACCAAAATGATTGTGTTGGAAAGGTGTTAAATTCACCGAGGCTGAAATTCGCTTTTTACTCCTTTTGTATTAGCATAATCTGATGATTCCGAAATTTCCAGAATTTAAGCCTCTCGAAATGACAGATAGAGAGGAGATTATAGGATATACGTCAAAATTCCTGCCGTACTCTGATTTTAATTTCACGAGTATGTGGAGCTGGGATATTGATGGAAAAATTATGGTTAGTGAGTTGAATGGAAACCTAGTTGTTAATTTTTCTGACTACGTAACAAGCGAGCCTTTTTATTCGTTAATTGGAGACAACGATATTGAGCGTGCTGAGTAGGTAATCGCAAAATCTTAAAATTTTGAATAGAAAAAAGCCTTCACGATTGTTCGTGAAGGCTAGTAAAGGGGTCCCCTTGACCTACATTCTAACTCGCCACATTGATGGGTGGAAATAATTTGGGGGAATTTTGATTCGCGCAGGCTTGTCAGCAGGTTCCTCGACAATCTCTCGGTCGAGTTGCTTCGCTAAAGGAGCGCGACGATGCATGAGCGACTTCAGCAACTTCCCTGCAAAGTTGGCACATTTTCTTCCTGCTTCTTTTAACCACATCAAAAACCTCCTTTTCAAGTTGGAACGAACTACTACGTATGGAGAATAGCAAGGATTACTTTTTTGTCTATAGCGACAAAATAAGAAGTGTCAAGAAAATATGACAAATTAGACATGTAAGAATTTGACTCCACCTAATTTCATGCCCCGGGCGTAAGCCCGAGGGAAGGAGTGGATTCCTGAATCCTCTAGTATCATGGAGACATGAGATACCGGAAACAAGCCCACGCAGTGTATTTGTGTGAATACCACGTAGTCCTGACACCCAAGTACCGCCGTAAGGTCATTAACGAAGGAATTTTTGCGTTTATGGCGCTGAAGTTGCAAGAGATTAGGAAGCACTACTCCGAAATCGAGTTTAAGGAGATTAACCATGACGTAGATCACCTCCACCTCCTCATTTCCATTCCCCCAAAAATGGCACCAGGAACTGCCGTACGCATCATTAAAACAAATACCAGCCGCGCCATACGCGAAAAATGCCCCTTCATCAAACAGATATACTGGGGTGGAGGCTTCTGGTCAGATGGGTACTTTGTCTCTACCGTAGGGGTGAATGAAGACATCATACGAAGGTATATCAAGATGCAGGGCAAAGAGGATTCAGGACAAGCTATGCTTGCGTTCTAACATACATGCCACGGGCGTAAGCCCGTGGAGATTGACTTATTATGTAAAGATTTGTATAATGCGTTTGTTATCAAAAGTATAATTAAATTAACCTTTCCCAGTACAAATCATCATTTAGTTAGTATACTTTAAATAAAATACTTTATAACTGCTATGAAACTTAATATTCCAAAGTATAATCCAAGAACACATTATTTAAGAGTCGCAGATTCTCAATATTTTAGAGAATTAACCAAATTGAGGCATTATATTAAAATTGCAACTGATAAATATTGGTCAGAAACACAGGGGGCCTATAATGTTGACTTATTTATGATCACGCCTAGCATTTCTTCTCCTATGGGACCTAGCTCAGATTCTGAAGCTATATCGATTAAATTTGGCGATCTTAAAACTTTTCTTGTAGATTCAGCACAATTTGGTCTTGAACCAGTACTAATGAATGGCTTCGATAAAGTCTATTGTTATTTACCATCAATGCGCGGGGAGAATCCAGATGAGAAACATCTTAATCAGTTTTACCATTGTGAAGCTGAAATAAGAGGTCAAATTGATGATCTGATTCCTTTAGTTGAGAAGTACATTAAAATTTTAGTAAAAACAATAAAAGATTTGCCTGATATTGTTGAAAAATTAGCTTTAGACGATAAAGCGACTAGAACCTCAATTGAGGCTGTGTTAAAGGCGCAAAAATTTCCTCGCATAACTTTTGATGAAGCTGTTGGACTATTGGAGGAAAATGGATTCGGGCGACTTGTAAATTACACTAAACATGGTCGTGATCTAAAATCAAATAGTGAGATTATTTTAAGTCAGTTGCTCAGATATAAAACTCCTTTTTGGATATACGGTTATGACCGTGATAGGGTTCCTTTTTATCAAAAGCCAGATCCAAAGGATTCTGAAAAGGTGCTTAATGCCGATCTAATATTTCCTCCTTTATTTGAGGGAGCCTTTGGTGGCGAAATTATTGGGTGTGGTCAAAGACAAGATAATAAAAAAGAAATACTTGAGTCGCTGTTTCGTCAAAATATTTCCACCGATTCTTATGAGTGGTATATACATCTTAGAGACCTTGCAAATTATAGCGGTACGTCTGGTTTTGGTTTAGGAATAGAGAGGTTTATTACTTGGATCCTTGGCCAAAATAATATACGTGACGCAATCTTATATCCGCGGTTAAAAAATATTAGAACATATCCATAGTAAGATAAAATTAAAATAACTGCAATGAGTAACAAGAATAAAAAAGTTATTACCGGTCTACACATTTTAGGCCAAATCCAAACAGGGTCTCTTATCAAAGCTGGGTCAAAAAAGGCATTTAAACTTTTTTTAAGTAGTCTCATTAAGAAACATAAACTCCGAGAACTAGGATCTTATTACCATAAATTTGGAAAGACGGAGGGGTTCACTGGTGTCGTTTGTTTGATGGAATCACATATTTCAGTACATACCTGGCCGGAATTGCAATATATAACGTTAGATGTTTTTTTGTGTAATTATTCACAAAATAATGAGGAAACTTGCAGAAAACTGTTTTCTGAAATTTGTGAATATTTTATACCTTTATCAGTAGATAAAAAGGAAATTTTTAGATAGTTCTTATATATTATTATGCATAAACTTAGCGCACAACAAATTGAGAATATGCCATATGTTGAGTTTATGGCCCTTTTGAATGAGGTAAATCGGCCCCCTGGTGGTCAAATTTCAGTCAGACAATCTATACAAAACAGTTTTATAAATCACAAATCAAAAGTTTTGGACATAGGCTGTAATACTGGTTATTGTACTTTTGAAATCGCCCATCTTGCGAAGGCAGATGTCACGGGCATAGATATCAGCCCAAATATGGTTGAGGCCGCAAAGCTTTATCAGTCAAAAGATCCATTAGGCCATCTTGTGAATTTTTTGGTGGCCGATGGTATGGAGATACCCTTTAAGGATGAGTCCTTTGATGTCGCTTTTTCTGGTGGCTCAACAGCATTTATTAAAAATAAGAAAAAGGCCATAAGCGAATACGCCAGAGTGGTAAAACCCTGGGGGTTTGTTATTGATATTAATTTCTTTTATCATAAAAAACCGCCAGTATCTCTGTTGAATAATCTAAATAATCTCTTGGAGATTAGTATTGAACCATGGGGCTTAGAGTACTGGATGAATTTATATAAGATCTGTGGTTTAGAGAAGTATTATACTTTCACGGATAAAGTCAAGCTTGTTAGTAAAAATGATGTTAAGTTATATTGTCGAACGATAGCACAAGAAAAAAAATATTCTTCGGAAATAGAGTCAGCCATCTATAGGAGACTTAACAAGACTATGACCTTATTTAATAAGAATCATAAGTATCTTTCTTATGGGGTTATTATTAGTCGCAAAAGACCGATCAAGGAGCAAATCTCTTTGTTTGACCAATAATATATGAAAATTACCACTGTCAATTTTAAAGCCACTTTAAACTCCGAAGATAATATCGGATCAATAAAGAAAATACTACTAAAGCACGCCAAAAGCGATTTAGTAGTATTTCCAGAAGCCTGTGTGCAGGGATACATGCCTTTTTTAGAGCAAGAATCTATCAAATATTATCTTGAATCAGCCATTAATTTAACTAATACGACATCTATTCGATTTCTACAGGAGATCAAAGCAATAGCGGCTAAAAATAACCAGGTTATCGTTCTGGGAGCTATTGAGAGAGACGACAGCTTAGGTTACGGCCAAATGTTTGATAGTGCTTACATTATTTTGCCAGATAAAACTCATTACGTTTATAGAAAAACTCATTTAGCAACTAATGAGCCTTATTTTTTGTTTCCCGGAAATTCTTTAGAGGTTTTCCAGACACCCGTGGGGAAAATTGGTGTTTTAATTTGTTATGATAAATGTTTTTCAGAGGCAGCCAAAACTCTAGCCCTTAAAGGGGCCGAGATTATTATAATAATATCTGCCTGGGCATATACTGATGTTCACCAAAATAACGATCAGAAAATAAATGATCAGAGTAAAAATATTTTTGATATTTATGATCAAGTTAGAGCTGTGGAAAATCAGTGTTTAGTGGTTGTTTCTAATCAAGTCGGGGTCAACCAGAACAAATCCTTGGAGTTTCTCGGTTCTAGTAAAATTATTGCACCCAGTGGTAAAATACTCGGGCAAATTGATGATAAACTGGGAGAATTAACCATAGAGGTTGATTTAGTAGCTTCTCTTATTGAAGAGAGAGTATTAAATCTAAATGCCCTCAATATTATAAAAAACAGGAGACCTGATATTTATCAATGATTTTTTTATTATGACTATTCTAGGATTAAGTTTATCTCCTCATGATAGTTCGGCTGCAATCGTTGAAAATGGTAAGGTTTCTATCGCCATAGAAGAGGAGAGGTTGAGCCATGTTCGCCACTGTATAAAGTACGATAATAGCCAATATAATTTAAAATCTGAAGCAAAATACTTTGATTCTAATTTTCTTAACCCCTCCATCGATTCTCTCCGAAAGAAAATCAATAGATTTTATAAATATTTTAAACAGGGCAATAAACATATTGAGGAACAAGTAAGCATGATAGTTGGATCAAACCTAACTGGGACCAATGTCCCTGTGGATAATTATATAAATATAAATCATCATCTAGCACATGCTGCTCATGCTTTCTACACATCACCCTATACTGAAGCGGCGGTGCTTGTGATAGATGGGGCGGGTGATTATTTTGATGACAGTTTCGAGACAGTATCACTATATTCTGCCCACGGAGGTAGTCTACATTTATTAGAAAAAGTTACTGGTCAAATAAATCATTCCACTAATACGATTATTGCTCTTAGTAATTCTGTGGGTGTCTTGTATCAAAATACTGCTTCTTTGTGTGGTTTTGGACCTTTCGGAGAAGGTAAATTAATGGGGATTGCATCTTATGGAAAACCTCGGTATGTAAAAAAATTCTCAAAGTATTGCGTTAAAAAAGATACATACTATCAAATTGATAACATCGGTCTTTATCGTTGTATCGCAAAAACAGTTAATAGGGACACAGGACAGAAAAATATTGCAGACGTCGCTTCTTCTGTACAAAAGATAATAAATAATGTCGTTCTATTTTATGCCCGAAGAATAAAAGAAGTCACAGGCCATAGAAACTTATGTTACGCAGGTGGAGTGGCTTTAAATGCTATTGCCAACACTAAAATCTTAGAGAAGTCTGGTTTTAAGCGTGTTTACATACCTAGTGCACCTGGAGATAACGGAGTATCAATCGGAGCGGCTCTTTATGGACATTACCAAATCAATGGAAACCAAAAAAAGATTTCATCGGGTGTGCCGCCTGTGTATCTTGGATATAAATATAATGATAAAGTTCTTACACAAGCTATTAATAAATACCGAAAATATATTAATTTTGAAAAACTTAGATATAACAAGATCCCCCCCAAAATTGCTAAGTTATTAGCTGATGATAATGTGGTAGCTTGGTTTCAAGGAGCGTCAGAGTTTGGCCCAAGAGCACTTGGACATCGTAGTATCCTTGCTAGTCCGTTAAAAATGAGCACTCGTGTTCGTTTGAATAAAATAAAAAGCCGAGAATCTTTTCGTCCAGTTGCTCCCATGATGACCATTGATGACCTAAGTGACTATTTTTATTGTCCTCCGAAAGTGGTTGCCGACTCGTTACCTTATATGCTTTTTGCTTACACTCCATTAAATAAAAGAATAACAAAAAAAATACCGGCAGCCGTTCATGTCGATAATACATCGAGGTTGCAGGTTTTATCTAAGAATCAAAATTCACGGCTATATGTTCTTTTAAAGGAATTTGCTAAAATATCAGAGACCCCAATATTAATTAACACGTCTTTTAATATCAAAGGAGAACCAAT
This sequence comes from Candidatus Andersenbacteria bacterium RIFCSPHIGHO2_12_FULL_45_11b, assembly GCA_001817115.1. GTDB lineage: Bacteria > Patescibacteriota > Andersenbacteria > UBA10190 > UBA10190 > HO2-45-11b. The sequence goes on along the minus strand of MHHS01000051.1, from coordinate 11,641 downwards.
GGTTGAAACGCCTAAAGATGCGATAAAAATATTTATAAAATCTAACATTGATTATTTAGTTCTGAATAATTACTTAATAAAAAGACTATGAATCAAACATTGAAAAGAGGCGATACTATAGCAGTGATTTCACCATCTGCTACCATTAAGGATAATCCTGAAGCAATGGCACTTTATAACCGAGGTGTAGATATTCTTAATGACATGGGCTTGAAGGTGCAGTATGGTCAATACGCCAGCGGAAAAGAGTACTATAAATCTGGCACGGCTGCGGAAAGAATATCAGATATTGAAGAAGCATATAAAGATTCAAAGGTTAAAGCAATTTTTTGTACACAGGGTGGAGATAATTCAAATGAATTATTGTCTGACATAGATTGGAACATTATTAAACAAAACCCTAAAAAATTATTTGGAGTTAGTGATATCACCGTATTGCTGAATGCTATATATGCTCACACGGGTGAAACTTCATATCACGGTATTGATGTTATTTGGGGACTTGGTAAAAATGCAACTGAATACACTGTTAATCATTTAAAAGATTTTCTTTTTACTAATTATATTAATTATCGGCATCACCCTGATTATCTACAGTGGAAGGTCATTAAGCCAGGTAAAGCTACTGGAGTGTGCCTGGGTGGTTGTTTACCTTCCTTTTGTCTCTTATTAGGCACTGACAGTGATCCTATCCGCGCAGTTTCTAAACCGTTTATCTTCATAATTGAATCTATTGGCGAGTCTTTTTCCCGCATTGAATCATATATTGCACAAATATTTCAACAACCAAATTTTAAGAAATATTGTAATGGAATTATTATCGGTCACTTTTTTATGTGCAAGGAAGAAATTCTTGAGAATAACCGTAATGTGAGCGATATCATTTTAGAATATGGGAAAAAATATAATTTTCCGGTTATTGAGGTAGGGGAACTTGGTCATGCGGTTGAAAATATGATTTTTCCTATTGGCGGGCAACTTACTATTGAAGCCAATAATTCAAATGTTGTCATTGCGGCTGATTTGACAACCCATATAAAATAATATAATATATGTAATGGAAAATAGGGGAAAGAGTTTTCTCTGTTTGTGCATTTACAATCAAAATAAGTAAGGAGGTCTTTCTCTATGCAGAAAAAAAATGGAGGAAAGAGAGTTTTTGCTCTCGAAAACGATCCTCTTACCAATCGTCGTGAGGTGCCAAGGGGGGCTATCGAGGTCTGCGCCTTGAAAAACGTGCCCTATGAAGAAAAGACCACTCTTGTTGGAAGGCTTATGCTTTCTGACAATACTGGGAAAATATCTAGACTTGGTGTCTTTGACACCATGGAAGGAAGAAACGTCATTATCCTTGAAAAAATAGAGGGAAATGGGGTATCTATTCCTGCGTTTTTAATACGTACGCTGGATAACATTGAAACGATAAATTCCCTTGTGCAGTATGGAGATATAGTAATGTTGGATGGTATAAGGCTTAGGATCGCAAGCGAAGATGTTTTTCTTGGAGAAAAGATCACGTTGCTGTCAAAGGCGACGAGTGATGTATACGATAGCAATATTGATTTTCGAAAGAGATCAAACTTGTATGCTCATAGACATCTCCAGCTGATTCGGGACCAGAAAAAAATCTCGCATTTCCGAAAATGTTCGACAGTGTTTCGTGCGATCAGGCAATTTCTCTACAAGAAAGGGTATGAGGAATTAAATATGACCTTGCTTCAAGAGTCTTTTGAGGCAGGTTTAGCTGATCCGTTCGTGACACGGGCAGCTGGACGTAATCGGGACATATATCTGAGGTTAACGTCCGAGCTATTCCTATGGAAGTTGATGATTGCCGGGTTCTCAAAGGTATTTGAGATCGGTAAATCATTTCGGAACCAGGATTCCACAGCTAGCAAACTTCCACAATTTACTATTCTTGAATTGTATCATGCATATGCGACGAGTGATGAAATGGAGGATTTGGCGCATGACATGATTTGCGACGTGCTGATGCAGTTAAGCGGTTCAACGTCAATTCTTACTCCAAAGGGAGAGATAGATTGTTCAGGAAACTGGATGGTTTATGATTTTATGGCAGAGATCGAAAAGTGTACGGGTTTAAGATATGACGAAGCATGTCCTGTCCAAGAGCTTTTGCACATTTTAGATAAAGCAGAAATTGTTCGTCCCATAAGGGAGAATAAGTATACAATAGCAACAGCCTTGTATACGCACGTGATGTCTCATATTACTGGGCCTGCTTTTCTAAGAAATCTACCGGCTGCTCAATCACCGCTTTACAAGATCAATGAAGGTGGATCAACTGTTGATGAGACTCTCTTGATTATCAATGGTAGACCTACTGTTACAATTGTTAATCCAGAGCGTGATCCCGAGATTCTTAGACGGAGGATGGAAGAGCAGATGGAATATCGCAGAGTAGGTCAGTCAAACGGCGTAAATGAGGATATCATTAATGCATTAAAGTTTGGACTGCCTCCGTGCAGAGGTATCGCAGTAGGAATGGAGCATCTTTTAATGCTTCTGTTAAACACACAGGATACGAGAGATGTCGAGTTGTTCCCGGTTTTTTAAGGTTTGGTGTATTACAGCCCCCGTGTCAGCGAAACTGACAACGGGGGTTTTATATATAAAATAGGCCACAGACAGATGTCTGTGGCCTCTACGAAACAGATTTGCAAGCGACTACATGTATCCCCGATTTCCCTTATTTAGTCTCGGGTAGAGACGCTGCATCCACTCATTGACCATCGTTTTTGGCATTGAGCCTTCTAATGATCGGAATGTCAGTGTTGCCACAACATTTTTCTGGTCTGGGCTAATGCCGAGGTTTGATCTGGCCTTTTCCGGAAGCTGTTCATAGAAAATTTCGGAGTACTCGATTCTCTCTATGAAGATAGTATCTGGACCTAGCTCGTCGCGAATTTCCTCGCAAATGTCTTCCTCCGTTTTTTCGACGGAAGTCGAATATGAGAGGACCCTTTTGGTTGCCGGTTGGTTTGAGACAGGGACGAACTTTTTAAGATCTGCCATTTGGCGCCTTATTCGAGGATCTTCTGATCTCAAAACACGAATATCGTCAATATCTTTAGTGATCATCACTAGCCGATCAAGACCCATTCCCAGAGCAAGCCCTGAGTATTCGTTAGGATCAAGATTCGCATTCTTGAGAACTGTCGGATGAACTTCACCGCATTCAAGAACCTCAAGCCATGACCCTTTTACCGAGACGTACACTTCAAGACCGTTCATAGTGTAAGGATGTACGACTTCATTTGCTTGGTATTTATATCCTGGAACCACCGATCCCAAGATAGTTTCTATCAAGTGAAGCATGTCTGTCCTGGCAAAATGGGGATTACCGCGTTTGATTCGCCAAACGTCCATCTGGTGTGGCTCGCCACAATGAGTTTTATCCACAACATCACGGCGATAACACATTCCCGGCAGGACAACAATCCGATCGCTAGCATTATCCCGAGATACTTTTTCAAGCCATCTCGGAATTACCGCTGAGGTATGAGTTCGCAAAACTGTGTCCTCCGTAACATACCTCGTGTAACGAGAAGATCGTCCAGCGTTGTCTGTGGGGAAGAGAAGATCGTCGAAGTTCTCTTTTACGGAGACTTCAGGGACAGAACGCACCTCTTCAACAATCACTCCCCGATAAGTTTTCTCCAATGCACGAACTACATTACTGGCGACAATGTTGATAGCGTGAATCCCATTTTTGGGATCCGTCAGGTCTAGAATTGCCAACGAGGCTGCCAAACGTTCTGGCGACATAATTTCCTTTTTCATGATTCGGTGTCCTTTTAATTGATTGTGAAGGTACTTTTAGAAACAGAAGGTACGGATTTTATTGCCCGTAGCCAAGGTATTTTTCTTGACTTATTAGTATAGCTGTTCTATAAAAATAATGCAAATTTCTGTACAAGATGACCGCATAGGTGGCAACTTCGAGTATTCAAGAATGGGGGGAGCTTTTTCTGACAAAAGCCACGTTCGTGAGAACGTGGTGTAGGGTTGATAGGGAACAGGAGAATCGATACGAACACGTTTCGTGTTACTGTAAATGGCATCGCCCCTGCTACCATATTTGACTTTTTCACCACATTATGTATAATAATGCAAGTGTTCTTTACAGCTCTATTGGTTGAGGCGAAGTGCCTCAAAAACACCGTATACGAAGGAGATTTTCATGGATCGCGCGCATGTCATGCTGTATGTATTGGCATTGGCTTCTGGGCTGGTGGGCGGTACTGGAGATATCCTCCTGAACCACTGGGCAAAGGTCAGCCACAAGCCGATTTATCTGTTGGGAGGGTACGCTTGTTGGATACTGGCGCTTGTGCTGTTCACCGTAATGCTGAAGAAGGGAATGCTCGCAGATTGCGTTATTCTCTTTCTGCTCGCGAACTGCGCCGTTGCTCTTGTGGTTGGCCCCGTTATGTTTGACGATCATATGTCGACGCAGAAATGGGCAGGGGTAGCGCTTGCGGTCTTTGCGCTAGTGCTCATGCACACTGGATGAGCAGATGTAAGAACGGAGAGTTCGACGTATAAACGTCAGGAGTTCGGCGGTCTCACCAAAACCGCTCTTTTTTATGAAACTATTCATTGCATTAGATACGAAAGAATATAAATTACCGAAGAGAGTCATTTCGGTTAATTTGACGTGGAAACATAATACGATACAAGACTGGTGCGACAAGGTTCACCTTACAAGCAAAGATATTGTAACCGGGCACTCTATTGGCGCAGCGATAGCTTTGATAGTGGCGGAAAAGAACCCTCCGAAAGAGCTTCACCTATACTCTCCTTCGCCAATTTTTACAGAAACAGTACAACTGGCTGGAAAAAGCTTTCTTCGGCTCATTGGAAAGAAGCGATACAAGGAGATAGGGCCTATCCCCACAGTTACTTGTGCGGTTACGGTTTACGTTGGGGAGTTTGAAATTCCCGCTATGAAGAAGACTGCGGAGATCATTGCACGAAAGCTGCACGCAAAGCTTGTAGTGGTGCCGGGAAAGAGGCATGGGGATGTGCTCTCAATGTAATTCTTTTGCTATTTTTGAAGTTCTACCCATATTCGACGAAGCTACAAAACTCAATTACGATTATCGCATGAAGAAAATAGTAACAATCGGCGGAGGGGAAATTGACGAAAAAGAAACTCTTGTCATTGATAAGGAGATTATTCGACTTTCTGGCAAAAAGCATCCGAAATTGTTGTTTATTCCCACTGCGAGTGGTGATGCGCAAGGATATTGGGAAGGTATACAAAAATATTTTGGCAAACAGCTTGGTTGTAAGACAGACGTTTTATTGCTTGCTAACGGGAAGCTATCTAGGGCAGAGATAGAAAGCAAAATTCTTAATACTGACATTATATATGTGGGCGGAGGTAATACGCTCAAGATGATGAAGCGTTGGCGATTACTTGGAGTGGACAAGGTTTTGAAAAAAGCATGGGAACGAGGAATTATTTTAAGCGGTTTAAGCGCGGGGTCTATATGCTGGTATGAATCTGGGCATAGCGATTCAATGTCTTTTTATGATGATGAAAAATGGATATATACAAATGTTACTGGCTTGGGGTTTTTAAAAGGTATCCATTGCCCACACTTTGACAGTGAAACGCTCGGAGTGAAACGAAGAAAAAACTTTGAAGACATGATTCGAAAAATAGGCGGATTTGGTATAGGGGTTGATGATGGGTGCGCTATCGAATTTGTGGGCAATACATATCGCGTCATTACTTCAAAACCTCATGCGAAAGCATATAAAGTATATAATCGAAATGGGGACATCGTTACAGAAGAAATCGAGCAGAAAAAGGAATTTACGAATATTTCAGAACTTTATAAAAAGTCTGGAATATAAATCGTTGTATCATTCAACCCCTTAAAAATAGTTCTAACGTCCCGTGTAATAGTAAAAGACCACGTCCGAGAACGTGGTAGATGGGCAAGTGGGGTAGTAAACGCATGTTTAATGGCCTACCGTATTGCAAATCTTTTCCGCTGCTTGATCTGCTGGTTGAATTGCTCGACTTGCGACAACACTGCAAGGGTTATACTGTATTGTGATGCAATATCTTTACCATCAAAAACCATCTGCAATGCAGGGGGTAGTCCTATATCCCCTTAGTAGCTTGAAGGGAAAGTACCCGGCGATATTTGCGCAAGAGAATGAGAAGTATGTTGGCCGAGAAGGGTTGGCACAACAAAAGATTCCGGTTTTAAACTGTTCTTGGAACGATGTTATTTTTGTAGCGCCTATTGAGCCTTCGAAAGTATTTGAAGCGATGATTTTAGCGGGGCTTAGTCCAGATCCAGAAAAACTCTGGTACAAGATTCCGATTAATGATGTAAAACATCTTCCTATGGTGTGGTATTCTTATCCTGGAACTAGCGAGGGTGATTTTGGGATACATGCACAAGACGTTGCGTTGGTCGATCCGGAAAAATATCAAGAGCTAAGCGAGGTTCCTCCAAATACTATTGAATACTACGAAGAAGTTGCCCAAAAAGGCGAAAAGCCATTTTTGTTTCATCTAATTCCACACATGTTTATTAAAGGTGCGGTGGATGTTTCTAATGCAGAAATTATTCGTTGGACGGCAGAATAGTTTACGAGCATTATGGTCGTGCAAGTGGTCATATAAAAATGCTTGAAACGCACCAGAATCCAATGCGGTTGCAATGCCCCATAAAATAAACCCGACCGCGAATCCTGCAAAACTTGGCCATGCTAGCCAAACAGCAAAGCAGCAAAGTTTGAGTACGCGAGATGCAATAAGAATTGTTTTTCTATTTACTTTATCCGCAAGCATTCCTGTCGGGATTTCAAACACGAGAATGCTTAACGCCCATAGCAAGAATAAAAGAGAAATTTGCGAAACAGAAATATTGTGCTGTATGAAAAAAAGCGCCATATACGGAACAATTGGCGTAAAGTCCCCGAAGAATCGAGAGGTATTGATAATGTATAAAGTAGCTTTGTTCATCTGCTAGTAATATAACCTATAATTCACAGTAAGGATTGATGGTGGCGAATTTATTGACTTCCTATCGATTATGTAGTACGAATAATAGTCTTACTATATTTTCATAGTAAGTTCTGGGCAGCCCTTTGATAATTAAAAGGATTCCTTATGCTTGAAGAAAAGCAGCCAACTCAACAGTTTACTCTCAAGAACGATCGGTATCGCAAGGTGCGTGGAGGGTCTGCAAAGTTTCTGGACATCTCTTGCGCAGCCTGCAACACATGGATTTTGCTGTATCAAAAGGATGGTCCCGGTAGAGTCCTTCGGCTTTACTTAAATCGCATCTTTGCACCTCCTGTATTGGCTCAGCTCCAAGACCGGGCTGATATTGTAGAGACGAAGAACATGACTAATCTCGTCTGCTCTTCTTGCGGTGTCGTACTCGGTAGTCCTATGAAATATGACGATGGTCGGTTAGCTTATAACCTTCGACACGGTCTTATCGCGAAGAAGAAAAGCGACGGAACGTATACACCTCCACCAGACACTACAAACAAGGAGTAATATTATGCCATCGTTCGGATCACTAGTTGATCTAAGCGAGATTGCCGTTCGTAATGGCATGTCTCTCGAAGAAGTTGAACAATTCGTTGCTGCCATCAAGCAAGCAATGAAACCACTGACTAAGCGCATCTTAGTTCATGAAAATGGATCAAGTCGCTGGTATGCAGTTGAACGTCGCGGTATTGGTGTTCTTAACACTAAAAGCGGCAAGTTTTGGCAATTCGATTTTGCTATCGACGATCACTGGATTAAATATTCGGTGATCGTACGAGCTCAGCTTAACGCCGAGTTCATGCCTGTTTTCCAAAACAAAGAACAGTTGGTTCTGCGTACGGATTCTGGTTGTGAGACGGGTCAAGTGTTCGGTGACTGCTCCTGCGAATGCTCCGAACAACTTCTTCTAGCAATGAAAAAGCTGGATGAAATTGGTGAGGGCATGATCGTTCATATTCCACGACAAGATGGTCGTGGTATGGGATTGCCTTTCAAATTGGCAACAATGTGGTTACAAGATGAACTTAAGCTTGATACCGTTGAGTCTGCTTCTTTACTGGCCCCAGGCGGTGTCATTGATGTTAGAACGTACGCTGGTGTAATCTGTATTCTCAAGTTTTTTGAGATTCCAGCGGTATGCCAGATTAATCTGGCGACTAACAATCCCAAGAAGGCGGAAATTTTTCAGGGTAATGGCTACGTTGCTGGTGATTTAGAGCCCATTATAGTGGCTCCTACAGCGGACACACTGCGACACTTACTGGCTAAACAGCAGCACCTTGGCCATATCAATCTAGTTGCTAATCAAAAAGCAAAGGAGGATGACTAATCTCATGGCTACGGCAAAAGAAATGCTGTATCAACGAATGATTCAGCATAATACGTTACTTTGTTGCGGTCTTGACCCGGATCTCCATCGGCTTCCGGCGGAGGTTTTTTCTCAGAAAGGAACTGACGAAGAAAAAACCCTGCAATTTTTGCAAGGCGTGGTTGATGTGACAGCAGAGCATGTCTGTGCGTATAAAGTCCAAAAGGCATTCTTTGATCTACTGCCAGGTGGTCACGATGTATTGAAAAGTATCATTGCGTATACCCACACAAATTATGCGGGGATACCTGTGATAGTTGACTGCAAAGTCGGCGACATCGACAACACGATGGCAGCTTACATTGAGAATATCCTGGATGCTATGGGTGCGGATGGCATCGTTGTTAATCCCTATATGGGAGACGATGTTCTTCAGCCCGTAGCGAAGCTGTCCGATAAGCTTGTGGTAGTTCTGGTCCGAACCAGTAACCCAGGTAGTTCGATTGTGCAGGACGCGCTCATGATCGATGGTCGAGCATTGTGGCAACACATTCTTGACCTGGTGGTGAATCGCTGGAGTACTAACGGTAATATGGTGGTAGTACTTTCAGCGACAGCTGGAATGGACCTCGCAGCAGTGCGGACGACCATTCCAGATAACACGCCTATTCTGTTGGCTGGTGTTGGAGCGCAAGGAGGTAGTTATGCCGATTTGCGCTCCTTACTTAACTCTCAGAAAAGTGGAGTGTTTGTTAATTCTTCGCGTGCCGTTCTTTACCCAGATAATCCCATTGGGATTCCTTGGGGGGAGGCAATACGGAATGTCGCGATTGAACTGAAAGCTAAACTTAACGAGCAAAGGAGATGATGAGTGGCAAGTAAGTTTCTTCTCTTGCTGGGTCCATCCGGCACAGGGAAAAGCACAGTTATTCGTGAACTGAGAAAGCTCGACGGTCGGTTTGTTTATATCTCTCCGTATATAACTCGCAAGCTGCGGGAGGGAGAGGCAGATAAAATACCGTTAAGTGAAGCACGGATGGACGAAATGGATAGTCGTGGTGAATTTCTGGTCATTAATGATCTGTACGGAATTCGTTACGCCACGCCACTTACGCCAATTATTGAGGCGTTTGACAGCGGGAGCTTTCCGCTATTGGACTGGCCAATTAGCCGTATGGATGTTATGACCCAGGCTTTTCCAGATCGGCTGTTTGTAATTTATCTCATTCCGCCGTCTGAGGAAGTTCTCCGGATTCGACTCGGACAAGATGAACGGGATCCTACGGGCAGTCGCTTACGAGCTGCCTTACAAGAACTAGCAGATTTTCAAAATGGAGCATATGATCATCTGTTTGATTTGAGTGTTATTGCTCACGATAATCAGGTGTCGCAGATTGCTCAATCGATCTATTCTCCTTATCTGAAAGCGATAAGGGGATAGAAAATGTACTTTCAACAGCTTTGGATTTAAGTAACGAGAAAAACCTCGTGAACAAGTCCAAAGCTTTTTTTTATTTCAATTCAGCTACTAAACTCTCAATCTTTTCCTTATCAGAGCTATTAAAATGACACGTATCAATGAAGTGGTAATATTTTCCTGATTCAACTTGCAACTCATTAGCCATGTACTGTTGCAGTGCTACGAATTCATTCATATTCATCAATAGTTTTCCGTAACAATCACTAGCTCTCATGTGAACATGAATGTCTAATTTACCATCATCAATTTGAAACCATAGTAGTTGTAAGCAGGGAGCGATGGTACCTGTTAAGTCTACGGCTTGTTGCCATATGGATGCTTGAGCGCGTTTCCCAGTAGGTTTTTTACGAAGATATTCGATAATATTTTGAATTTGGTTAGGTGCGCTATCAAAAAGCCGCTTCCGATAAATCTTGGTCCAATCATGAATAACCTTATCTTCGCGTTCGCCAGTAACTAAGTAATGATTAATTGTTTCTACATCTTGCTTTGACATTGGAAATCGATCATCGAAAAGTTCCGAGGTTGTATCGTTAACTTCAATAGCCATTACGGAGTCACGGAATATTTCATTATTCTCAACAACCTTGCCTTGTGCATAAAGAGCTTTTAAGGCATCTTGCCAAGCTTCTGCAATAGTCCGAGAATTGATATATATCATATACTGCAATTGTATTGCCTAGAGAACATTTTGGGAAATGACCCATACTATTATTTCGGCGCAAAAATCACCAAAATGATTGTGTTGGAAAGGTGTTAAATTCACCGAGGCTGAAATTCGCTTTTTACTCCTTTTGTATTAGATTAATCTGATGATTCCGAAATTCCCAGAATTTAAGTCTCTCGAAATTACAGATAGGAAGGAGATTATAGGATATACGTCAAAGTTCCTGCCGTACTCTGATTTCAATTTTACGAGTATGTGGAGTTGGGATATTGGCAATGGATTCAGAATAAGTCTTTTGAACGACAATTTAGTTGTAATGTTTATTGATTATATATCAGGAGAGCCGTTTCTTTCGTTTTTAGGTACAAATGAAGTTCTTGGCACAATTTCTACTCTTTTGAATTACGCAAAGGATGCTGGTATTGATTCGACGCTTCGTTTATTGCCAGAGGATGTTATAAAAGAAGTTAGCGATCAGCAAGTAGAATTTCAGATAGACGAGGATAGAGATGGTTTTGATTACATACTTTCGGTTGAAAAGATAGATGGTTTTAAGGGAAACAAATTACGCGGAAAGAGAAATTTTATGAATAGGTGCGAAAGAATGTATCTGCCAGAAATAAAAATATTAGATACTCAAGATTCTCAAATTAAGCTCGAGATACTTTCTATAACGAAAGATTGGATGGATGAAAGAGGGGCTACGGGAGAAGACCCAAATCTAAAAGAACTGAGCGCTATAGATAAGCTTTTAAATGGCGGGCATATTCCCAACATCACTATTATTGGGCTATATATTCAAGATAAAATGAAGGGGTTTGTAATAGGGGAGGATCTTCGTAATGGTTATGCGATGTTGCACTTTGAAAAAGTGGCATCGGTGTCCTTAGTTGGCGCGTATGCATATTTAATGCATTCATTCGCAGTAGTTTTTCGTAATAAGGGATGTGAGTCCATTAATTATGAACAAGACTTAGGGATAGAAGGGTTGCGAAAGCACAAGGAGAGCCTTCTGCCAACATTCGCAAAAAAATATAGTATTAAAATAAAGTAGTGACTCTGCATAAGTTCAGAAACATATGAGACTCCGTAACGTACGGAGTCAATTTGCAACAATTCAACAAATTTAGAGAA
>MHHS01000050.1:51232-53380 GCA_001817115.1 Candidatus Andersenbacteria bacterium RIFCSPHIGHO2_12_FULL_45_11b | reverse complement strand
TCGATAACATCGTCACCGATCTCTGGATCGATATTTTTACGGATTGCATCCGCAACGCGATCTACTTGAGGAAGAACTAATTGCTGTTCCGCTTCGCTTATCTGCTCCTGTTCCAACGTCTCTTTTGCAGCGAGCACAAATTGCCTTCCTTCATCGTCCGTAAACGTAAACTTCCCGCCCAAATCGCTGAGCACGTTCAGAATAGGCTCGAGAGTTTCTTTGATGTTTTTTGATTCTGTTTGCATACTTTAAACGTATAGGCAGAAACAAAAATGTGCAACGGGCATACTTGACAGTTATCGTTTCTAGTAGGATATTAGAAAAAGGAAAAAGCAGCTCGTTCCATTTCAATACGAAGAGAAAGGAAACGGTAATGCAAACTCCTGTCGACACCCGATGGATGATCCGGCGCGATTTGCCGGAAGTGCTCGATATTGAAGCTCAATGCTTTGAGTGCCCCTGGATGGAAGAAGATTTCCTGTGCTGCTTGCGCCAACGCAACTGCACCGGCATCGTTGCCCTACTTCAGGATCGGGTTACTGGATTTATGATGTATGAGTTTATCAAACACCAGATCCACGTTCTCAATTTCGCTGTCGCCCCCTGGGCTCGCAGGCAAGGGATCGGCAAACAAATGGTTAGTAAGCTGATCTATAAACTGTCGCCGCAGCGCCGCCACGAAATCATTCTGGAGGTTCGAGAAAGCAACCTACCAGCTCAACTATTCTTCCGCAGTCAGCATCTTGCAGCCAGAGCCGTACTGCATGGTTACTATGAAGACACTGATGAAGATGCCTACCAGATGAGTTACGAACTGCCGGGATACCAAGAAATGCTTGTTGCGCATCAGCCCAAAAACCGTATCAGTGATTTTTGGGATATTTTGCACAGACAACAAGGCGTTGCCTAGATCATTCAAAAAGCCGAGAGCACTTCATTGCTCCCGGCTTCTTTTTATTTTTTCACTACCTTTCCTGCGATTTCTTCTTGGATATTCCTTGGCACTTCTTCGTAGTGGTCAAAATGCATAGTGTAATTTGCCCGTCCCTGGCTCATGGAGCGCACCTGTGTTGCATATCCGAACATAGAACCGAGCGGAACAATAGCATCGATCACTTTCAAGTTTGTTCTGTCGGTAAGCGACAAGATTTGCCCGCGGCGTGAATTCAAGTCTCCTACCACATCGCCCATGTACTGTTCCGGCGTTACCACTTCCACCTTCATAATCGGCTCCAGCAGCACTGGGTCAGCCTGGCGCATTCCTTCTCGAAATGCCATGGCGCCTGCAATCTTAAACGCAATTTCAGACGAGTCTACGTCGTGGTAGCTTCCATCGAAGGCTGTAGCTTTTATATCCACAACAGGGAACCCAGCAATTACTCCATTCTTCGCAGCTTCTTCTACGCCCTTTCCGATAGCAGGCAAGTACTCTTGCGGAATAACACCACCCTTGATTGCTTGTTCGTATTCCACGCCCTTGCCGCGATCCTGCGGTTCCAATCGAATCCATACATGGCCGTATTGTCCGCGCCCTCCCGATTGCTTGATATACTTTCCTTCTGCTTCAATTGTTTTGCGAATCGTTTCTTTATATGCAACCTGCGGTTTTCCAACATTTACTTCCACGCCGAATTCTCGCTTCATTCGGTCAACAATAATTTCCAAATGCAATTCTCCCATTCCTTCCATAATCATCTGCATGGTTTCCGTATCCGTGTGCGCACGCAGCGTCGGATCTTCTCCCATCAATGCCTTCAGCGCCATGCCCATTTTTTCTTGGTCTGCCTTTGATTTCGGTTCGATTGCAAGCGAGATCACCGGCTCATGCCCCACAATCCGTTCTAGGATTATAGGGTTCGCTTCATCGCACAATGTATCCCCAGTAGTAGTTGCCTTCATTCCAACTAATGCTCCAATGCCTCCTGCAGAAATTTCTGCCACTTCTTCCCGTTCGTTCGCATGCATCCGCAATATTCGGCTGATGCGCTCGCGCTTTCCGTTTGATGCGTTTAACACATAGGAGCCAGTAGCAAGCTTGCCGGAATATACGCGAAAGAAGGTAATCTGCCCGACATACGGATCAGTTGCAACTTTAAATGCCAGCGCGGCAAACGGTTCCGTATCAAGAGGTTTTCGGGTAAGAACTTT
>MHHS01000050.1:43183-51215 GCA_001817115.1 Candidatus Andersenbacteria bacterium RIFCSPHIGHO2_12_FULL_45_11b | reverse complement strand
CAACACCCTCTACTGCAGGAACGTCCGCAGGGGAAGGCAAATATGCAACAACGGCATCAAGCATGCGCTGCACGCCCTTGTTCTTCAACGCCGTTCCGCACAAAATGGGAACTATCTTATTCGCAATAACCGCAGTGCGCAGCGCTTTATTTAACTCATCCACTGAAATGTCCTCACCATTCAAATATTTTTCCGTAAGCGCATCATCTAGCCCCGCGATCACTTCTACGGTTTCAGCGCGCCGCTTTGTTGCTTCTTCCACAAACGCTTCAGGAATGTCTTTTTCCACGATTTTAATTCCCATCTCTCCTTCGAAATACCACGCCTTCATGGAAAGCAAGTCGATAATTCCTTCAAATGCTTCTTCGGCACCGATCGGGAGCGTTAAAATAACAGTGCTTTTCGTGAGGCGTTCATGGATAGAATCCACAACCTTCCAAAAATCTGCACCTGTTCTGTCGAGCTTGTTAATAAAGCACATGCGAGGCACCTTATGTACATCTGCTTGGCGCCACACCGTTTCTGATTGCGGCTCAACACCGGCCACACCGTCGAACACCACCACAGCGCCATCGAGCACGCGAAGGCTTCGTTCCACTTCAACGGTAAAGTCTACGTGGCCGGGAGTATCGATCAAATTAAGACGATAGTCTTTCCAAAATGCAGTCGTAGTAGCAGATGTGATAGTAATACCGCGTTCTCGCTCTTGCTCCATCCAGTCCATGACAGTGTCCCCTTCATGCACTTCGCCGATTTTATGCGTCAATCCTGTATAAAATAAAATACGCTCAGAAACAGTTGTTTTTCCCGCATCAATGTGCGCAATAATTCCGAAATTTCTAACCTTCTCAATAGGAACCTGTGGGAACTTTGACTCAGCCATAATCAGAAATTATTACTAGCGAGCAAAATGCGAAAACGCTCGGTTTGCCTCTGCCATTCGATGCATGTCCTCGCGCTTCTTCATTGCGCCGCCTTGCTTTTGAGATGCATCAATAAGTTCCGCGGCAAGTTTTTCCGCCATTGATTTTCCACCTCGGCTGCGAGACGCATCGCGGAGCCATCGCATAGAAAGCGTATCTCGGCGAACGGGCCGGACTTCTTGCGCAATCTGATAATTCGCTCCGCCCACTCGGCGAGCTTTTACTTCCAGCACAGGCGCAACATTTCTAAGTGCGGCATCAAATACCATAAGCGGGTCATTTTTCGTCTGCTCGGAAATAATTTCCAGCGCATCATACATCACTCGCTGAGCAACGCTCTTTTTTCCATCATACATGATGTAGTTTATAAATTTTGACAGCGCCAAATTCCCGAACTTCGGATCCGGCAGCAAATGCTTCTTATTTTTATATACTCGTTTTTTTCGTGGCATAATTTCGTCTAACAGCTATAAGCTAAAAGCTAGTCGCTCGTCTTCGGTTTCTTAGCTCCATATCTGCTTCGTCCTCGTCGTCGGGCTTCAACACCTACTGTATCAAGTACTCCGCGCACTACCTGGTATCGAATACCTGGCAAATCTTTTCTTCGTCCGCCTCGGATTACGACAATGGAGTGCTCCTGCAAATTATGCCCTTCACCAGGGATAAATGCCGTTACTTCCATTCCATTTGTAAGGCGCACGCGGGCAACTTTCCTAAGCGCCGAGTTCGGCTTCTTCGGAGTCATCGTTTTCACCTGCAAGCACACTCCGCGCTTAAATGGGGATCCTTTTGGGAAATGAACGGGCTTGTCGATAAGCGTATTAAATCCGCGCTGCAACGCAGGAGTCTTGGACTTCTTCGGCTTCCATTCTCGATTTTTTCGTACAAGTTGGTTAATAGTTGGCACAGAACTGTAGTGTAGGCAATCGAGCAAAAAAAGTCAAAGAATCTGCAGCAGATCTGCAAGCGGCACCCCCATAATAGCGGCAGTGAGCATAAAAGCAGGTACGAATACCGCCTGATTCAAGAAACCCGGAAGCAATATAATGATACCCAGAAGAATAAACATCCCGTATTGCTCCAAGCGAGCGATGATATCCGGGCGCTTATCGAGAAATAAAAATAGGATTTTTGACCCATCAAGCGGAGGAATAGGCACCAGGTTAAATAACATCAAAATAGTATTTACGAGCCCGATCATTAAAAATAGGAACGGCAACGCAGTATTCTCCGGAGAAATCCGATACAGTAATCCGCATAGAAGCAATATCAAAAAGTTCGTTGCGGGGCCGGCAAGCGCAACGATAATCGGGCCCCATTTGCCATATTTTAAATTGTAATAGTTTACCGGTACTGGCTTTGCCCATCCGAATACAAACCCGGCATTGCTCACAATCAGGAGCAGAGGAATAATAATCGTTCCCCACATGTCTATATGCTTGATCGGGTTGAGCGATAACCTGCCAGCATACTTCGCAGTAGGATCGCCCAATTTGTTTGCCACCCATCCATGAGAAACTTCATGAAAAATAACTCCTATTCCAAGCGCCAACAGAGACGCTGCAACGGAAAGTTCTGGCGGAATAGTAGCACCTGCTAGCATAAAGGAAGAATACCATAGTTTTTCCCTTTGTCATTGCGAGCGTATCCCCTCTCCCCCCAACTTCGCTAAAGCTACGCTGGGCAAGGCAATTGGGGGTGCTGCGCCGGCCGAAGCCTTGGCGTAGGCTGGAGGGCAGACCACACGGCATTGCATCTTACCAGCCCCCACCCCCTCCCTCCCCCTGATTAGGGGGAGGGTAACTACTCTCTCTTGCTTTTTAAAACCAATTCTTTTATAGTTCTTCAATATCTATGGCAAGAATGTGCACAATCTGCGGAAAGAAAAAACAAATGGGAAACCACCGCAAACTTTTGCGCGGCCATTACAACATCACCGGGCGCCGAACATTTAAGCCGAATCTCCAAACAACCCTGCACGAAGGCAAAAAAGTGTTGGCCTGTGTTAACTGTATTCGCACGAAAGCAAAAAACGCAGCTGCGTAACAAATTGTAAAGAAATAAAAACGACCAGGATTGAGCAAACAATCCTGGTCTCGTGTTTCGTTGGCGCTGAGAGAAGCTCAGCGCGCCTTCCTTGACGCCCCCATGGACGTCCGTTGGGGTTGCCGATAAATCGGCGGGAATTCTGCTTTCGGACTCGACCTTCTGGTCGCCCTCCGAACAAGAATCCCCTCACTTCGGGAATTTCCGATTGCAACCATCGGTCGCAATCCCCGAACTACTTCCAGAATCTCCATTTCCAGACCCCTCAAATAACAACCTCAAACCGACTCGGAAACGTCCACGTTTCCGAAAACTCCGTTTTTAATTACCAAGGTTCAGCTAAACTGTGAGAATTATACTCCCTTTATGCATTTTGTCAACTATTTCTGACAAAATGCCATTATATGCGCCTCTTATGCCAATATACTTGACTTTTTCTTATATATAGACTATAATGATCAGTTGACCTTTACAAACCTTCCCGCCAGCTCGGCAGGCCGCACCCAACGGTTTTGGGAATAGAACAAGGACCACATTATGCGCTGCAAAGATCTGTATGACTGTTGCCTGTTCATTTGCTACATCGGCCTGCCGATGGCCGTTGTGGTCGCCACTATCGACTTGGGACCGATCTCGTGGTTGAACGCGCTGACAGCTATCGGCATCAGCACAGTGCTGGTCGCCAAGCTGCGACGGCGTGTGCTGGTTCCAGTAAAAGCGCGTATTCGTTCTTGAGGTGACGGCAAGAATAATCCCTTTCGTTTCCGTCATATTCGCCCCAAGGTTTTCACCTTGCGGGCGTTTTTTATACTCTTAATTAATAAACAACAAAGGTCGTGCATATAAATAGCTATAATCCCCCATAGCCCCAAGGGGCGACGGGGGATATTATGTAACACATACGATAATGTCTAAGAAATACCCCATCAAAGAACGCAAACGTCGCGCGCAGATTATCCATACAGAATTGGAAAAGTTATTTCCAGGAAATTTGGCGACTCCACTTGATTACAACACAGAGTTTCAATTGCTCGTGGCCGTTATATTATCTGCACAATGTACCGACGAGCGCGTAAATATTGTAACGAAGAAGTTATTTAAGAAATATAAAACCGTGCAAGATTTTGCTGATGCTGACATTCATGAGCTAGAACAAGCAATTTTTTCTACCGGATTTTATAGAAGCAAAGCAAAGGCAATAAAAACTAGTGCAAATATTATTGCAAAAAAATATCGCGGCAAACTGCCGAGCACGATGCAAGAATTATTGCAATTACCAGGAGTGGGCAGAAAAACAGCAAACGTAATTCTCGGGCATATTTTTGATACGGTAGAAGGTATTGCAGTAGACACGCACGTAAAGCGCCTGGCAAAAAAATTCGCGCTCACACAAGAAACGGATCCCAATAAAATCGAAAAAGAATTGTGCAAATTGCTCCCGAAAAAAGATTGGTGGAATTTTTCCTATCGCTTAAAAGCATATGGACGCACCTACAGCAAAGCGCATCAAAAAGATCGCAATGATGATCCGATAAGTAAAAAACTGTTATCATTCCGGGCTTGACCCGGAATCCACGTTGAAGTTTTCTGGATCCTGAATCAAGTTCAGGATGACAGCAAGAAAAACCTACTCCAGTATCCCATCCAAATTCACGTCGTACAGAACTTGTTCCTGCAGTAATCGGTAGGAAATAATTTCTTCTTTGGTGAACCACAGCGGGATTTCTCGCTGTGCTTCTTCCGGACTATCAGAACAATGTACCAAGTTGCGCACTGCGCGATTATCGCGACTGGATAGAGAATAGGAATCAACAGTGTAATCACCACGAATTGTACCCACATCGGATGTTACCGGCTCCGTACCGCCTACTAATTTTTTCACGATTGCAACGGACTGGTTCCCCTCGATAACAAATGCCAATACCGGGCCAGATGTGAAGAAATCCACATTCGACTGGATTATGTCTTTTCCATATTCCATCGGCTCCTTTTCAATGGGCATTCCATGCGCAGTCCGGTCTGCAACAATTCGAGTGCCCTTCGCCATAAACCATTCGTCGTTTTTGTTATAATGCTTCCAGCATTGCTCCGCTTGCGGGACAGAGAATTTTACCGCTGCAAACTTGAGTCCCGTGCGCTCAATACGTTTTATAATTTCGCCCATTAAAGAACGCTGTACTCCGTCGGGCTTGATAATAACTAATGTTTGTTCCGTTGTCATAATAAATGATAATATGAGTGGTATTTACTTATGCATACAGAACTTTTGCGAAAAAGGCAAATCGGTTTTGCGCTCACAGGAAATCATCCATGAGTTCCCGTCAAAAAAAAATGATATCGTACCTTTTTGATCCGTACGAAATATCTGAGTATTTTTCAGGCGCTCCAGAACTTCGGTGGTAGGATGACCATATGTGTTGTTCGCGCCTACGGATATAAGGGAAGCAAACGGAGAAGCAGCGGCAAGAAACTCTGAACTCGTTGACGTCTTGCTGCCATGGTGCCCCACTTTCAGCACATCAACGTCAAAAGCACTGGCGGGAATAGAAGAAACAAGCTGCTTTTCTATGCCAGACTCTGCATCTCCTGTCAGCAGGAACGACATTGGCCTCTTTCCTTGTGGCATAATATCTGCTCGCATAATGATAGATGCGTTATTCGACTTGCTTTTAGAAAGCCTCGTCCATTCATCTCCCGGAATTGGAGACATCACGCGAAGCACAAGCGAATCTGCATGAAGGATTTGCCCATACCGCCCAAATCGGTATGGAATATGCCTTTGAATCAATAGATCAATAAACTCCTTCTTTATATTCGTCGTCGTAGCCGCGTACTGAGGCATAATTACCATGCCGACATCATAAGTAGAAAGCACATGCAACAACCCTTCCAGATGATCTTTGTCGTAATGCGTTGCAACTACCACTTCTATTCTCCTATCAAACCAGGGCATCTCTTCTGCAAGCCGGGTCAGAACAATAGATCCTGATCCCCCATCAATCAACACTTGAGTATTTTTTTCTTGAAACAACAACGAATCCCCTTGCCCTATATCCAGCATATGCATGCTGGGGAATACCGAAAGCGGCACCATGCGTAAAGCTAGTAGACATAAAAGCAATATTCCGATGAGCGCATATATCTTCATACCCACCAATCCCGCCAAGGAATCTTCAGATGCTTCATAAGCAGTATAATAAGCACTGTAATCAAGCCGTAATAGAGGAAAATCCCCCATATAGGAAACGATATCTGTTCAAAGTGTCCGTATGGGATGCTTGCACAAAGTGTTGCAATAAATAACATCCAGGTCATCAGCGCATGAGCAATAAAGGATAGTACAAGTGCTAGAGGAATAAAGAATGTCTGAAAGAATAGTGCTACTAATACCAGATACATAACAAATGGGAGTAACGGTACTACCGCTATATTAGTAACAAGTCCTGCAAGAGAAACATTTCCAAAATAGTAGAGCGTAAGAGGGGCTGTCGCAATTGTGGCACCGAGAGACACTGCAAAAAGAGTTGCAATATCTTGCATCCAAGAACTAAAACGTATTCTGCGCACAAAAAAGAGTGCCACCCCTATGCCGCACACTGCCACTACAGAAAGCTCAAAACCAATTGAACGCACTAATTCTGGAGATATCGTCAGTAACACTGCGAGCGTAAGCAAGATGACCGTTAAAAGACCTACAAATGCACGAACATGGTACGCTAGTACGTAGCATGTCCAAAATACCCCTGCACGAACCGCAGATGCGGGGGCTCCCACAGCAACAATGTACGTCCAAAGCAATCCGGAAATAATAAAGGAACGAACGAGGGAAGATACATGGAATAAGCCAACTATAAAGCTTAAGACAATAGCAATAATAGAAACATGTAGTCCGGATATAGAAAGAATGTGGGTAATCCCGCTTCTCCTATATATATCTTTTATGCTCTGCGGAATCATTCCTTGGTCCCCCGCTATCATCGCCGTCATCAGTGAAGCATCAGGTTCTCGAAACAGCGTTCCAATACGGCGAACAACTTGTATTCGAAACATATCAACAGGCGCATTCCCTAGTTGTAAAACATCGACTTGCGCATTTCGCACGACGAGAGAAATCCCCTCATCACGTAAAAATTCTCCATATTCAGGCAGTGAAGCAAAAGCACGAAGCAATGTTTCTTGTTTTCCGACGACAGATACTACTGTGCCTTTAACGAGAACAGGAAATCGTGGAGCGTACACTAATAATGTACACCCATCTTCACGCACGAACACATATTGTGCTTGAGTAGGTGTTAAAGCATACGTTTTTCTAAGGGTTGCCTGCATCGTATCGGAAGGGGCGCACGAAGTTTCATACTTAGTATTCGATTGCAAACCGTAGAGATATCCAAGTGCCACGAGCAAGCATCCCCCAATAAGTAGCTGAATACGTATTCTTCTATACAGAAAAAAAGCAAAGCCAAGAAAAATAAGTATGATAGTAAAACGATGCGGGGCAGAAAGTGCCCCGGCAACGATTCCGACTAACCAACTTGTAATAAGAGAAGCTACCCGAACGCGCATATCCTCTTAAGGATATACGCAACGAAATCTTATTCAATAGACTCTTCGTGCCCCAAGGACTGCTTTCGCTCGCGCATTTTTCTTCGAATAAACGTAGGAACCTCCAAATCTTCGTCTTCTGGCTGCTGTGCGGGCATAACGCGCGGTTTTGGCGCAGAAGGCGCATTCTGCTGAGATAGGTTTACTGACGGCATTCCATATGGAGACCGCATCGGCTGCTGTATGCGCTCTGTTTGCTGCGGAGGCTGTTGTTGATGTTGCTGCGGCGTTGCATACCCAGAAGTATTACGAGGACGAATAACGGCCTGCGGCTTATCAAAACCGGTTGCCACAACAGTAATTTTAATTTCCCCTTCTTCTACCTGATCAGAATCAATAACTGCGCCAAAAATGACCTTTGCATTGGGATCGGCATGCTCGGTGATAGTTCGAGCTGCCGCATCAACCTCATACATGCGCAAATCAGGTCCGGAAGTAATATTAAATACAATCCCCTTTGC
>MHHS01000050.1:781-43140 GCA_001817115.1 Candidatus Andersenbacteria bacterium RIFCSPHIGHO2_12_FULL_45_11b | reverse complement strand
CACGTTCACCATTCCATGGTGCGTAATTAAATCCGAAATTCCCTGTACTCCTTGGCGCAACACATCATCAACTACCCGAAAAGCATCAATAAGGCTGGTTTTTTTATCAATAATTTGCAAAAGCCGATCATTCGGAATAACAACAGATGCATCCGCCCTGCTCTGGAGCTCCGCAAGCGCCTCCTCTGCAATCGTCATGCGCTGCTGGCCTTCAAATGAAAAAGGCTTTGTAACAACCGCAACAGTCAGCGCGCCAACCTCCCGGGCAATTTCCGCCACTACTGGCCCAGCGCCAGATCCAGATCCCCCGCCAAACCCTGCAGCAATAAACACCATATCAGCGCCCTTGAGGAGCTCGTAAATTTCTTCCCTACTTTCTTCTGCAGCCTGCTGGCCTAAGAGCGGATTCATTCCTGCTCCTAGCCCCTTGGTCACCGTTTGCCCAATATGAAGCTTAGTTGGAGCTCCTGAGTAGTGCAACGCCTGCGCGTCTGTATTTACAGCAATAAATTCAACCCCTTTAATATTTGCCTCAATCATTCTGTTAAGCGCCGCATTTCCCCCGCCGCCCACGCCAACAACTTTGATATTTGCTACGTTTTCAATACTTGGCTTTTTGAGTGGCATATCATCTTCATCGTACGAACGAAAAAAAGAATGTCAATAACAATATGTGTACAACCCGTACACACTTTGTGTTCACAGTAAATTTCTTACGGCAAAAACGACTTTGTCCAATCTTTTATTTTGCGGACTGTGCCGCTAATGTCTGGTAAGGAAAGAGATTTATGGGCAGTAGCCTTGCCTTCTTGCTCGAGGGCAAAAGCAATAAGCCCAAGAGCAACTGCAAACTCTGGTCCGTCAGTTTGATCTGCTAATCCGGAAAACTTTTGGGGATGTCCGATACGCACAGGAAGCCGCAAGCGCTTTTTTGCCAGCTCAACAACACCGTCCATATATGCCCCCCCGCCGGTCAAAATAACTCCTGCAGGCAATAACCCAGAACGACCAATATTTTTTAATTCTCGATCAACATATGAGAATAGCTCATCTAGTCGATCTTTTATAATCTCCGCAACGTCTTTTTTAGAAATCGACTCCTGTTCACCGTCCTGCCCTTCCACAACAATCATGTCGTGAACGGATACACTCTCAACAGCAGCCGTTCCGTGCGCAAGCTTGATAGCCTCCGCGATTTCGATTGATGTGCGCAAACCAATAGCAATGTCGTTCGTGATGTGAGATGCTCCAACAGGAAGAACGTTTGTATGCAGCAGGGTGTTTTCTTCATATACAGCGAACCCGGTCGTTCCTGCGCCGAGATCTATTACAACTACGCCCAGCTCTTTTTGACGTTTTTCAAGTACTGCAAGAGAAGCTGCAAGCGGGGCAAAAACAAATTCCTCAATGTGAACCCCTGATTGATTCACAACCTTCGTAACATTCTTTATTGCAGGAGAAGACCCGATAATCGCATGCGCCTCAACTTCAAGCCTAACACCCGTCATTCCAATAGAGTCTTGGATGTGTTCTTGCCCATCTACAATATAATTCTGTGGAAGAATGTGAAGAATCTCCCGATTGGGCGGGAGCGATATTGCCTGCGCAGCATTAATGACCCGATCAACGTCATCTGAAGTAATTTCACCGTCAGCACGGCTAATTGCAATAACTCCGCGAAGAGACTGGGAGATTAAATGAGCCCCATTAATACTTGTATAGGCTTTTTCAACTGGTACGCCCGATATCCTCTCTACAATATCTAGCGCTGTACCAAGAGACGCCACAGCTTCTTCAACATCCGTAACAATCCCTTTCTGCATCCCGTTCATTGGCGCTGTTCCCACCCCGAGAATCTTCACTTCCTCCTCTTGCCCTTGAGTATTTTTTTGCGCAACAACCACACGTACAGTACTCGAACCAAGATCAATTGCGGTAAAAATATGCGGGCGATTCATAATAAATAGCGTATGCCTCTATTGTACCTAAAAAAGATTAGGAATAAAAATAAGAACCCCGATTATGCAGGCAGCAATAGTGACCACAAGAACCGCCCCCGCTGCAATATCTTTCGCGTTGCGAACAACAATGCTGTACTTAGGGTGCACAATGTCTGCAATAAGCTCAATTGACGTATTCATCATTTCAAACGCGAGAACAAGCATTATGACGACTGCCCCTACTGCAATATTAATTAATGAGATACGAAGCAATGCCATAATGAACAAAATTATTGTTCCAATAAATAATTGGATGCGCACATTTCGTTCGCGCAAAATTGCCGTAGCAACTCCTCGCAGAGCAAATGCTAACGCCTCAAAAAACGACCTGCTTCTATGCCATTTTTTCATAGCCGCGATACAGATAACGAAGTTGCCATAAATCCGCTCTCTTCTAAGATTTGCTTCTCCAGTGCCTGTGTTTTCTCGTCCTCTTGTGCAGATTTTTCATGATCCAATCCTAGTACGTGCAAAAAAGCATGCACTAGTAAAAGAGCTACATAATCCGTCAGCTGAGCATTTCTTTCACTCGCTTCACGCATCGCCACGTCCATGCAAAGCGCAACATCATGCTCTGTATCATCGTATGAGAATGTTAATACGTTTGTAGGATTGTCATTAGCTCGGTATACAGAGTTTAAACGCTGTATATCATCAGAAGAGACACACCGCACTGCAACCAAGCCATCTGTATCGCGAAACATGCGCTTGCAAGAATTGTCCAATAAGCGTTTTACTTGAACGTTTGTAAGAGGAAGGTTTTCACACTCAACTTCTGCAATCATATCACGTAGGTATGGCTAAAGCTTGTCGTTCGGTGCTGGAATAAGTGGATTATGGCTATGCGCAACTTCGTCGCCGTCAGAATATCCGTCGCCATCAGTATCGGGGTTAAATGGATCAGTTCCCATTTTCCGCTCTGTTGGATCGGCAAGACCATCATTATCTGAATCAAGCGTTCCTTCGCCGAGCGGATTATATCCATTCTTCACTTCTTCTCCGTCGTTATAACCATCACCGTCGGTATCTGGATTTGCCGGATCGGTACCATACAGTTGCTCTTCAGCATTCAAAAGGCCGTCATGGTCAGCATCCTCTCCGCCTCCGCCAACTACAACCGCAGGAGATGGGGAGGAAACTGGGGCGGATGATTCAATAATAGCTGGCACTTCGCTTGGAAGCGGAGTACTAGAAGGAACTGGCGTAGCCGTCGTTCCCAACAAGCGCATTGTTATAACGCCAATTGCCACAAGAAACAGTAATATAATAACTATGATAATGATGACAATGGCAGGTTTGGAGCTTTTCCGATTTGTATTTTTCGGCTGGGTAAATACTGATTTTTCCGATACGAGAGCTTCATCAACCTGAGGTGCAGCGATGAGCGGATTTGGCTGACGCGACTTATTTGGCATAGAAGCATGCTCCTCGAATGGATCAGGAACATCAAATCCGCGCCCTGGCTCAACTCCAGCAGGCGCTATCGGAGGGATGGGAAGGTTTGGTGGAATTTCATTAGCCATACAAAGAATTAATTAGAAGTATACCTGTTTTTGTAAAATAAAACACCCGGGATTTTTCCCGGGTGTCATTCCGGCCTCCGAGCCGGAATCTACGTGGATGCCGGATCCCAACGTCGCCAAGGCTATGCTGGGCGCTGCAAGTCCGGCATGACAGTCGCGTTTACCAGCGTTTCTTTTTTTGCGGGTATGAAAACTCATCAATCTCTCCTAGCTTAATCAATCGGTCGCGTTCGGCTTGAAGCTCTCCGCGTCGCTGAGCCTCTTCTCGAACTTTCATCTTGCTCTTCTTCTTTTCATGATATCGAACTTTCTTCGCCTGCAACAACACGCCGCTTTGCTGTACAACGCGCGTGAACCGACGGATTAACCCCTCGGAATTCTCATTGTCTCGTTTCTGTACTTCTAACACAGCAAAAAGTCACCTCCTAATTAATAATAGTCAAATAGCTCTGGAAAACACCTTACCACGCCAAAAGACCGTCGTCAATGGATTGACGCGATATTATGGCGTCGACCCCGATTGCGCGGATCCGTCAAAATAACTGGCCGGATCAGTAACCCCGAGAACAGTGAGCAGCGTATTAACCAACACGTATGCGAGCAGAATAATCGCTAACCCAATCAATGCCTCAATCACTGCTTTTTTCCCAGCTGCTAATTGCTCCTCGTCAACGGAATAGAGGAACATCTTGATACCGCCGTAAATAAGAAAAATCATGGCGACGATCGCTCCCATTCCCAAAAGAAAATTGAAAATATTTACAAATACCCCGAATAAATCATTAATAGTGCATGGCTCGTTAGTCATGCCATCGCCAGGTTGCTTATTTCCACAGTTCACAATACCCGCATAAGTAATAAAAGGAATAAAAGCGACTACCAGCCATGCATATACTGTTGCAATAGATTTCTTGTTCATAGAGATGGCGCGCTGCACACTAGCGGGCCTAAATTTTCTCCGCCCACGATATGAAAATGCAAATGAGTGATTTCTTGACCGGCATCTTTCCCCACATTTGCAATTACACGATACCCAGACTCGAAAATACCAGCATCGCGCGCAATATGCGCAGCTTCATGCATCAGCTTTCCCATCACCAAATGGTCATCACCAGTTAACGCATCGAGCGATGCAAGATGCTTTTTTGGAATACCGATAATATGCACTGGCGCTTTTGGATTTGTATCGCGAAAAAAGATCGTATCTCCGCCATCAAACAATACCTCGGCAGGGGTTATTCCTGCAGCAATACTGCAAAATATGCAATCATTGGCAACGCTCATATTGCCGTAAGTATATCGCGGATTGTTACTCCCGTACAATATGAAGCCTTCGCTCTAATTCTTTTACCAGTCGATCGCGATCAACAACTTCCTGCATTCCGCTTTCCATGTTGCGCAATATGACCGTTTTATCGAGCACTTCTTTTTGCCCGATAATAATCGACCATTCCACCTTAAGCCGATCCGCCATATGAAGCTGCTGCTGCATGCCGTCTCGATCAATGCTTTCGGAAAACGGAATGTCCGCATCTCGAAGCTCCTTCATAACCTGCAGTCCGACAATTTTTGCCTGATCGCCTAATTGCGCAATAAATAACTGCGGATGATCCATAACCATCAAATCAATTCCCTCTGTCTTTACGCGATCAATAACGCGCTCTACGCCGATTGCAGCTCCAATTGCTGGCATATCCTTACCCCCTAATTCTTTTACGAGGTTGTTGTATCTGCCTCCTGAAGCAAACGAGCTTTGCTGGGATTCTCCGCGCGTTGACTTCGGAACAAATTCAAATACCGTGTGCGTATAATAATCGAGTCCGCGCACCAGAGACGGAGTCACTTCATACGGAACACCCAGCTCCCGCAAGCTATCGAGAATAAACTCAAAATGCTTCCTTGATGCATCCGATAAATGATCCAATAGCCGAGGCGCAGTATTCCCAACTTGCTGGCATTTTTCTTCTTTGCAATCAAGCAGGCGAAGAGGATTCGTTACCAGCCGATCTTTGCAATTCCTGCACAGCTTTTGCCTGTTTCTTCGGAAGTGCTCCTTAAGAAGCGATATGTATGCCTTTCGCTCGGATGGTTCGCCAAGCGTGTTAATCAGCACAACATAATCATCCAATCCGAGGCTTTGAAAATAATTATGCAAAACGTATATCACCTGTACGTCTGTAATGGGATTTGCAGATCCGATTGCCTCTATGTCAATTTGATGGAATTCTCGAAACCTTCCTGCTTGCGGACGATCGTAGCGAAAAAAAGATCCTATCGTAAATAATTTCACTGGGCGAGGCCAGCTTCGCATTCCATGCTCAATGTAAGCCCGCACCACAGAAGCCGTTCCTTCCGGACGAAGAGCGTAGCTTGACCCTTTGCCTCGAGACTTTAACTCAAATAACTCCTTATCGACAATATCTGTATTTTCCCCGATACCGCGAGAAAACAGCGCCGTTTCTTCGAACGTAGGAGTTTCAAGATATTGAAAATGCCACCCTCGCAAAAATGATTTTGCATTTTCTGTAACATATTCCCAATATTTCTGGTCTTGCGGAAGAATATCTTGCGTACCGCGAGGACTGTGAAGAGGAAACTGCACTTTCGATTCAGATGATGTTTTTTTCTTGGTTGTCATATAAAAACTCACTATAGCGATCAACGGGCAAAAAATCAAGTAGCATCATCTTCAGGAAGCGGCTACAAAACTGGGTTGCAGGGAATGAAATATCTGCAACCGATCAAATGGCCATGCGCGCATCCACACCCTCCCCACTATTTCACTTCTATTGGCTGGCCCCCACGACCTAGAATCGGAACTTGCGGGACGATTATCGCCAAGCACGAAATACTGGTCTGCCCCTAAGCGCACGGAGAGCTGCCCTCCCGTTTTCAATTCTGCAGGCAGGTATTGCGACTCATTAAGCACTACGCCATTGGGGTATGTTGCGTTGACAATAATAATCTGGCCGTTTTCCACACGAACCTCATCACCGGGCAAACCAACAATTCTCTTGATAAAAAACTGCGATTCATCAAGCGGGTAGCGAAACACCACAACGTCTTCTCGCTTCGGATCGCTTAATCGATATGAAAGCTGATCAATTACCAAATACTCCCCATTTTGAAAATTTGGTTCCATCGAAGCTCCGCGCACAAAGAACGGCTGTCCAATGAAATAGCGAATTGGGACGATAATAACCATAGCAAGCAAAAAAGCCTTCAATAACTCCCAGAAAAACGAACCGATAGCCCACACGAACGACCGCTGTTCGAAAGATTGCTCATCCATACTGGCAAGTTTACTGTATGTGTATTATGATATGCAAGACATGGAGCCTCGTACTATAGAGCAAATTCCAACCAAGCAAAAAAAGCACTCGCCTGCATTTCGAATTATTCGAGGGGTTCTCATCTTCATAACTCTCCTGCTCGTAACAGGTGCGGGAATATTTGGATATAAAATTCTTGCTGCGGGCAACAGCATCAGCACAGCTAACCAAACATTTTTCGGGCAACTTGGAGACTTATTATTTAAGTCTGGAAATCAATTAAAGGGGGAGAAAGAGGGTCGGATCAATATTCTGCTTATAGCAATCGGCGGAGAGGGGCACGAAGGCGCAAATCTCGCTGATACTATTATGATAGCAAGCATCGAACCGAAAGAAAAAAAGGTTGCCCTTCTTTCTATTCCGCGCGATTTATATGTGCAGGTTCCAAACCAGCAGGTCTACTCGAAAATAAATGCGGTTCATGCATATGGCGAGTCCGAGAAAAAAGATGGCGGACCAGCGCTTCTCAAGCAAAAAATAGAAGAGATCACTGGACTCAAGATACATTACTTTGCACGAATCGATTTTACGGCATTTAAAAAGATTGTTGACGCAGTAGGCGGAGTAAATATTCATATCGCAAACGGATTTTTTGACTACTGGCACAAAATCGCATTCCCTACGGGAACAGAAACAATGAACGGCGATCGAGCCCTTGCATACGCGCGCGCTCGATTTGTAAACGGCCCCGAAGGCGGCGATTTCAAACGCACCGCAAGGCAGCAGCAGATGCTCGTTGCTATCCGCGACAAAGTATTTTCCGTACACACAGCGCTCGACTTTAATGCAATGAACGGAATTTTCAGCTCGCTTTCAGAAGACATCCGAACAGATCTGCAAATATGGGAAATGAAACGTTTTTTCGAACTTGCTCGACAAATAAACTCCTCCGACTTTAGGTCTGACATTATGAGCACAGGTCCGAATGGAATACTCAAAGGCGATACGGTAGTGCTCGGGGGCGTTCCTGCATCAGTGCTCAAAACTCGCACAGGAGATTTTTCTGAAGTTCAAGCACTTGCGCAAAATATGTTTTCCGAATCTATAGGAAAAGTAATTGAGGAGCAACCAACAAGCGTGCCTGTGGAAAATATTAATGCCAACGGAGACATTATTCCGAATATATCCCCTTCGCCATCACCGAACACAAGCGCTGCGCCATCATCCGCCTCCCTTCCAACAGTAGAAGTGCGCAACGGAACCAGCACCAATGGTCTTGCAAAAAAGATTGCAACGAAACTGGAGTCGCAAGGGTATAAGGTTGTCGCAACTGCAAATGCGAACTCAAAATCTGTCTCCAAAACAATCGTATATGCGCCGAAAGTAACGCAAGCAGACGATGCGCAAAAAATAGCATCATCCCTCAATGCATCGGCGGCGACAGATATACCAACCAGCGAAGCAAAAACAAACGCGGATATCTTAGTTATTCTCGGCTCGGACGCAGCGCAATAGCTGGGTAATCCACGTGGATCCCGGGTCAAGCCCGGGATGACGCATTATTTCCGACAACGATATCTGTAATAACATCCAAAATTGCTTCCTGTTTTTCTTTTAGAATACTCTGTTCTTCCGGGGTAAATTTTCCCAACACAAAACTCTCTAAAGAATTGATATCTGAGGCCGCTGCGCGCCCCGTAGCCTTGGCGAAGGGGCGGCCGATACCGATGCGCAACTGTGGAATATCTGTATCGCCCAAAAAGTCATGAATAGACCGCATCCCATTATGCCCATGCGCGCTTCCAGATTCTTGCAACCTTGATTCGCCTAATGGCAATTCTAAATCATCATGAACAACCAGAATATTTTTCTTATCTAGTTCGTTATATCTCAAATATTGCATCACGGCTTTTCCTGATTCGTTCATAAAAACATCAGGATATAGCACAGTAATCTTTACATCGTTCAAAAGAATTTCTTGCATGCGCGCATGCAAAGATTCTTTTGATTGCATTAGCTGAATGTCTGCACCTTGTGCTTGCAGCATATCAACCCATGCAGAAATAATACCCTGTCCCAGATTATGCCTAGTATTCTTAAATTGTTCTCCGGGGTTTCCTAGTCCGACAATAAGCATATGTTGCATGTTCGTAATCGTACTATTGTCCGCACTGTTCCGCCAGCAAGGCGCCCCCTGGAATATAGGAGGGGTTGATTCCAGGAAACAAATCTTACTGGGCGGAACAGTAGTGAGAATAGGAAAAGAGCTAATAACTGTATCCTGAAAGTGAAAGCAGTGTCAAAAAAAGAAAAAACCCAGGGTCATCGTTGACTCTGGGTGTGGCTTGTAGCGAATATATCTGAATGATTTTGCTCAAGCTCATGCGATAGCCAAAAGGCTAATGTGCAACACTGCACCGCAACCCTCTAATCTCATCCGTGAGGGGTTGCAAGTTGGGTTTAAGTACCCATCTCATGTTCCTCCCCTTTAGACATAGACTTGAGTTTTGCGTACTCCATACGCCCCTCCAAGAAGACCGCCCTCTCAAAGGGTTATCAGCTATTCATACCAACACTCAAAGCTGATACTAGCAGTATGCAGTTAATACCTAAATAAATCAAGATATCTCAGCGCTTTCCCACGCCAACTCAAACAGAGAGCGCATCATACTAGCCATCTGTTCGCTCTCAATAATCACTCCGAATAACTTACCCGTATAAGACCCAATCGCAATTCGATCTCGATAAATTGTCATCCCTGCTGGCACGGGAAATTTATCAGGGGAAACAAACCTAATCTCTGTTATCCGCCCTGACATGGTAGCCAACCATTCCTGTTTTACTTTTTCAGACTTAGTTGTAAATAATGTTTTTGCACGCACTCCTTTTGAGACACGTTGCTTATAATGAGTATCTTCGTCTTGAGCAAATACGCCACGAAGGTGATCAGCGGGAGTAAAGTTATAAAAAATATCGCCAGTACGCCCGTGCATAATTATTTCCTGTCTAATTGCCCGCAATCCTTCTTTCCCTTCAAAATAGCGCACAGAAGGCTTATCGCCCAATGCTTTCATAATCATCTGAAGCTCCGGCAATATCAGCTCTAATCTTGCCTGCTTCTCCTGAATAGCCTCTTCTTGCCGTTCCAATAATCGC
Organism: Candidatus Andersenbacteria bacterium RIFCSPHIGHO2_12_FULL_45_11b; assembly: GCA_001817115.1. Lineage (GTDB taxonomy): Bacteria > Patescibacteriota > Andersenbacteria > UBA10190 > UBA10190 > HO2-45-11b. The sequence continues at coordinate 33,189 of MHHS01000050.1, read as the reverse complement.
AAAAGCTGCCGCGGGGCTTCTGCGGAAAACATTGTTTTCTTTCCTTCTTTATATTTCGTTACCAGCCCCATATTCATCAGCTCTTCTAAAATAACGTATGTTGTTGCGCGCACGACGCCTGCCTTCTTTGCAATTACTTGGGCAGGGGATGGGCCTAATTCCAAGCACGACAAATACACTACAACTTCTTTATCCTTCAAGCCCAAGCTCATTAATTCTTTGATATGCTCCATAGAGAGTTGATTAACTATTACATATACAGTAACAATATAAGAATGTCAACTCAAATACTATCGAAGATATGTCAACAAATCTTGACAAAATATCAGCCCGAATGGGATGAGTTTTTACACGATATTAGCACGGAGATCGCTCTTGGCACGCCTATAATTTCTGTATCGATGCCCGCAAGCCTAAGCCCCATGCTTGCATCTACGCTTCCCGAGCGCACACATAGAGCAGTCGCCCTGATAGCACGCACTTCGGCCACATCAGAAGACGTGGCAGCCCAATGGGGAATACAACATGTGGTAAACGACCAGCTGAGCGAGCAGGAGCTAGACGGCACTATTACCACAACATTATCAAACACAATGCACCGCTTGCTCTGTGCGGTCCCTGGGTCGTATTTTATCCCATACGCACTGCTTGACGTATCTGCGCCGAGCAACACGGAATACACGGCATTACTATTGCCGCTCACGCTTGGGCAAACATATTCGGTATCGCAGCTTGCAAAAAAACTGGTGGCAATGGAATACGTTCGGCATACTCATGCAATTTCAGATAATGGCTTTGTAATACTTGGCGATGAAGTTCGCATTATGCATCCTCTATTCGAACACCCAGCCAGCATTTCTTTTTTTGGAAATACGATTGATAAAATCACAACAAAACAAAATAACCGAAATAAAAATGAACAAGCTTTGACTATCCCGCCTCTCGCCTTCCCTAAAGAAAAAAGGCTCCTGCGAGAAGTATTAGAACATATTATTGTTATTGGCGAAGAAAAAGACCTCCCGGAAACGTCGAGCCTTATAATCACTACAAATACCGAGCCTCAGACTATTGCATTGCCAGAACGGCTGCAAAACATGCAAATGCCGACTATTCCCCCTGCAAAACGACAATCGGCAAGAACGTATGCTTCCCCTGTTTCACAAGAACGCGCATTAGAATTGATCGGCAAGTTAACTCCTGGCAAGCCGGCCGTACATGCAGACCACGGTATCGGCATATTCGAGGGGCTAGAATATAGAAACTTAGACGGCGCGGATCAGGAGTACATTGTATTGCGATATGCCGACGGCGACACGCTATCTGTACCCGTAGCTTTTGCCCACAAAGTATCTCCGTATATTGGAGAAAGTTCTCCGGCGCTGTATCGCTTAGGAGGAACGCTTTGGCAGAAAACAAAACAAAAAGCCCAGCACGATGCTATAGCCTTTGCAAAGGAATTACAGGCAATCAATAAAAAACGAGAACAGGCAACTCGCAGCCCATATCGCATAGATGAGGCAGTAGAACAAAAGCTCATTACAACATTTCCCTATGAACTTACCCCTGACCAAGTAACTACATGGGATGATATTCAACTCGACATGCAAAAAAATATCCCTATGGATCGTCTAGTAGTCGGCGACGTGGGCTTTGGAAAGACAGAACTTGCCATGCGCGCAGCGCGCCACGCAGCCGCAAACGGAAAGCAAGTTGCTCTGCTTGCACCCACAACACTTCTTGTGCAGCAGCACGCAGATACGTTTAAAGCGCGGCTATCAGATTTCGCTGATTCCATTTTCCTGATATCGCGATTTTCTTCGCAGAAAGAAATACAAAAAGCGAAAAAATTTTTATCATCCGGAAAACCTGCAATCATCATCGGTACTCATGCAATCTTAAGCCATGCAATCCCCTGGCAAAATCTGTCACTGCTTATTATCGATGAAGAGCAGCGCTTTGGCGTCGGGCAGAAAGAACACTTGAAAAAAATGCGCTCTGCTATTGATGTACTGTCGCTTTCTGCAACGCCAATTCCGCGAACGCTCTCTATGGCACTCTCTGGCTTGCGAAACCTCTCTGTTATTGCCACTGCGCCAAAAGGTAGAAAAAATATAGAGACGAAAATCCAAAAAGTCTCTGACGCTATTGTACAAACAACAATCACAGCTGAATTGGAGCGCGGCGGGCAAATATATGTGGTCGCATCGAAAATCAGGAGCCTAGCCATGATCAAAGAAACAATTCAGGCGCTCATTCCTCATTGCCGGATTGCAATTGCCCATGCGAAACTGCCCGACGAGCAATTAGGAAATATTGTTCATGCATTCGATACGCACGAAATAGATATTCTTGTGTCGTCCAGCATTGTGGAAAACGGATTAGACCTTCCAAACGCAAATACTATGATAGTATGGGATGCGCCGCACTTCGGCCTGGCACAGCTGTATCAGCTGCGCGGCAGAATCGGCCGAAGATCGCGCCAAGGCCATGCGCTCTTTTTATATTCGAAGCAAAAACTTACTGATATCCAGCGTCAGCGATTAACTGCCCTTACCGAGAGTACCCGCCAAGGCTCCGGGTGGGATATTGCGCGCAGAGACTTAGAGCTTCGCGGCGCAGGCAATCTACTAGGAGCACAGCAGAGCGGATCAGCAAATGCAGTTGGCATGTACATGTATTTGGATATGATTGATGAGGTTGAAGAGCAGCAAGACCGTGCTGACATTCACACGCTGCTGCCCGCGTTCATCCCCGCATCGTATATAGCAGATGCAGACGAACGAACAGCTTGGTATATCAGGCTTTCAAGATCAAAAACAAAAACACATCTCCAAGAACATCTCAAAAAGATAGAACAAGAATATGGAGTTCTTCCAATTGACGTGCAAAATCTTTCCCGCATGATCATGCTCGAACAATACGCAACAATAGCAGGAGTCACTTCAATGCAGACAAAAAACATTACGCCGAACGACGAAGATCCGTATATTCGAATTCTTGTGCATGCAAAAGACCCCTTGGCAATACTGCAAAAATTATCAAACATAAAAAATAAAAATGGCACACCAGCACGATGGCACATTCGCGAACACACGCTTTCATGGGATACCGCAGAAATGACTCCGGAATTAATCGATCAATTCATTGCCTCGCTAGATGAAGAATAATGTGATTCAATAGAAGCAATGTCCGACGATATTTCCGTTATCGCATATGTCGATCCAGAATATCCTGATTTACTGCGCGAAATTCATAAGCCTCCCCAGCAATTATATATCCGCGGCGACAAAACAATTTTATCTTCCCCATATTTACTTGGCGTTGTAGGAAGCAGAAAAGCAACGATGTATGGCAGGCAAGCATGCGCAAGCCTCTTGCCGCCATGCGTACGCATAGGAATGTATCTGGTGTCAGGTATGGCATATGGAATAGATAGCTTTGCGCATCGCATCTGTATTGACCAAAACCGCCCCACAATTGCCGTGCTAGGTTCCGGCGTAGATGACGCTTCGCTATACCCGCGCGGCAACAAAACAATCGCGCAGGAAATACTGGCAAACGGCGGAGCTATTATTTCTGAATACGAACCAGGAACAAAAGCGATGCTGGGCAATTTCCCTGCGCGCAACCGCATCATCGCAGGCCTGTGCAAAGCCACGCTTATCGTGCAAGCGGCGAAACGATCCGGGTCGCTCATCACCGCGCGATTAGCAATGGAAGAAAACCGAGACGTACTAGCTATCCCCGGCCCCATTACCGACCCTGCATGCGAAGGCACGAATATGCTTATTCGAGATGGTGCCGGTATGGTGCTGGAATATACCGACATCATATCCCGGTACGAACTGCAGGAAAGCGAAATGGAAACGCTCACCCATGAACCGCTGCGCGAAGAGCTTGCGTTTATTTTGTCCAAACTTTCTGCAGACCCCCTGCATATTGAAGATATCGCCGCGCTATGCAATATATCTATCCAAGATGCTTCTGCCGGAATCGCAGAAATGGAAATGATCGGGGTTATAGAGCATGTCGGCGGAATGAAGTATGTGAAGAAGTAATAGTTATTACCCTCTCCCCAATTGGGGAGAGGGAGGGGGTGAGGGCTGGTTAGAAGCGTTGCATATAGTCTGCCCCCATCCCCTCCTTCCCCCTGATTAGGGGGAAGGTAAATTAGAAATAATTTTGACATCCTTCTCATTTACCTGTTTACTGCCCACATATGAACTTAGTGATTGTAGAGTCTCCCGCGAAGGCGAAGACTATTCAGAAATATCTTGGAAAGGGCTTTGTTGTAAAAAGCAGCTACGGACACGTTCGCGATTTGCCAAAATCAAAAATCGGCGTGGCTGTAGAAAAAAACTTTACTCCGAGCTATGTAATTCCTGATAAGGCAAAAGAACGCATCAAGGAACTGAAAAAATACGCCGCAAAAGCAGACATCATTTACTTCGCAACGGACGAAGATCGCGAAGGAGAGGCTATTGCATGGCATTTATATGAGGTGCTTGCACCGAAAAAGGAAAAAGCAAAAAGAATAACATTCCACGAAATTACAAAGACTGCTATTCAACATGCTATCGAGAATCCAAGAGAACTGGACATTAATCTCGTAAACGCACAACAAGCGCGCCGAGTGCTTGACCGTTTGGTTGGCTACGAGCTTTCCCCGCTTCTTTGGAACAAAGTGCGCCGGGGACTATCTGCAGGCAGAGTACAATCTGTTGCAGTAAGGCTCATCGTGCAGCGGGAACAGGAAATTGCCGCTTTCAAATCAGATGAATACTGGACATTGGAAGCACTCCTTAAAAAAGATAAGCAGGAATTTTCCAGCTTTTTAAAATCAAAAAAAGGAAAGGCAATTCCAAAGCTTGGCATAAAGTCAAAAGAAGAAGTATCCGCAATGGAAAAAGAATTATCGGGTGCCACATACACCGTTTCCAGCATTACGACAAAAGAAAAAAAGCGCACGCCGCCAGCACCGTTTACTACGAGCACCTTGCAACAAGCAGCTTTCAATCAACTAGGCTTTTCCAGCAAAAGGACAATGATGATTGCTCAGCAGCTGTATGAGAACGGACATATCACATACATGAGAACAGATTCGTTGAACTTGGCTGCGGAAGCTGTTGCATCCGCATCTGCAACTATTAAAAAATTATTCGGCGACAATTACGCGCTGGCTGCTCCGCGAGTATTTTCTAAAAAATCCAAAGGCGCGCAGGAAGCTCATGAAGCTATCCGCCCCACAGACCCATCACAAACTCCAGATGACTTAGCCGCACAATTTGAACCAAGCCAGCAAAAACTATATCGCCTGATTTGGCAGCGCATGGTTGCATCACAAATGGCAGATGCCGCGCTCAATCAAACGGCAATCGATATTACTGCTGGCGCCTACACGTTTCGTGCAAACGGCATGACGGTCGCATTTGACGGATTTGTTCGTGCACTCGGAGAAAAAGCTGCATTTCAAGAATCCGTATTGCCTAAGCTTGCGCAAGGCGACACCCTTGATCTTACAAAGCTTAGTCCAGAGCAGCACTTCACTCAGCCGCCTGCCCGCTATTCCGAAGCAACACTGGTAAAAGCATTAGAAGAGCATGGCATTGGTCGGCCAAGTACATACGCCCCAACGATTGACGTGATCCAAAAACGCGGATACGTAGAAAAAAATGAAGAAAAGCGCTTAGCGCCTACAGAGATCGGCACACTGGTAAATAGCGTTCTTACGGAACATTTTCCCAATATTGTAGATATAGATTTTACAGCAAACATGGAAGCCAGCCTCGATGACGTTGCCTCTGGAGATAAAAAATGGCAGCCTGTTATTAAAGAATTTTACGATCCATTTCACAAGCTTATAGGTGCAAAAAATAAAGAACTGAAAAAAGAAGATTTAACGCAAGAAGCAACAGAAGAAAAATGCCCGAAGTGCGGAAGCGACGTTGTGATCAAACTGGGCCGATTCGGCAAATTCAAAGCATGCAGCAATTACCCAGAATGCAAACACACAGAACCTTTAGGGGACGAGAAAAAACTAGAGGAAGAATATTCCGGCAAAACATGTCCTGATTGCGGAAAGCCACTGGTCGTAAAGCGCGGACGCTTCGGCGCATTCTTGGGATGTTCCGGTTACCCGGAATGCAAGCATATTACGCCAATTGTAAAAGATACCGGCGTAAAATGCCCGGTATGCAAAAAAGGAAGCATTATCGAGAAAAAATCCCGCAGAGGCAAAACATTCTTTGCATGCGACCAGTATCCGGAATGTAAAAATGCATATTGGAGCAAGCCGACTGGGGAAACCTGCCCGCAATGCAGCAGCCTCTTAGTCTATGGAGCAAAAAATACCATCCGCTGCAGCTCCAAAACGTGCAAGTTCACAAAAGAAAACGAGGAAGAATAGTTGCGCTCCCCTCTCCCGTTCTGGGAGAGGGCTAGGGTTTGACACTTCATGCCTACTCACCCATACTTACGTCAGCACATTCAACACCCGCGATGGTGGCGAATTGCCGGAATTAGTCCCAAGAAAAAACGCCGGACATTAGTAGCCAATTCGCCGATTAACTACGTAGTCGAACCCGTAATTTTCAGCCTACGCACCATGTGCCAGGTCGGGACTTAAGCACGAACAGTTTCCCCCGCACGCTGTCGGTATACGTAGAGCGGGGAATTTTTAATCCTCAATCACATCCCTGTCCAAGTCGCTTGGAGGAAGGCTGCGGGTGCCTAAGAGACGGCCAACGAGCTCCTCTAATTCCTGATCATTTGTTGCGCGCAATACTACCTCAAACGCCTTCTTATCTTCTTCGTATTTAATATGAGCCAAATACCCAAATCGCTCCTCAATCATCGGCGTATATTTCAACGAAAGAGGATGGCGATCTTTTAAGCGGTTGCGCGGGGTAGAAACTCCCGTCACCATAGTCCGCTGGATTCTGCGCGCGCGCATTTCTGCTTTTCGAACAGTCAGCCCCTCATCAACTAAATGATGGTAGAATCGAATTTGCTTTTCCGGATCTGGAATCATCAAAATAGCCTTTGCATGGCCCATGGTGATTTTTCCTTCAATTAGTCCGCGCTGAATATCAGCAGGAAGCTGGAGCACGCGAACAATATTCGTTACGCCGACTCGGCTCTTCCCTACGCGTTCGCCGATTTCCTCATGCGTCAAGCCGTAATCCTCATTAAGCTGCTTATATGCAAGCGCTTCTTCGATAGGGTTTAGGTTTTCGCGCTGAATATTTTCAATGAGCGCGAATACTAGGCGGGACTGATCTGACTGTACGTCTTTTCGGATAACGCACGGAACCTTATCCCACTTCAGTGCCTTTGCAGAACGCAATCGGCGCTCCCCTGCAATTAATTCAAATTTATTGTCGTCCAATCTGCGAACTACGAGCGGCTGCAGGATTCCATTTTTCGCAATCGATTCCTGTAAATCTTTCAATTCGCTTTCATCGAACGATCTGCGCGGCTGGAGCGGATTAATGGTAATGTCTCCGATTGGCACATGCCGAATCTGCTCCTCGTGCCGATCCCAAATGCCGTCATACTTCAGCGCTTCCGTTGCAAGAGCGTCTGGCACAGACGTTTCCTCTTCTTCCATTTCCGACGCAGCCTCAGGAGCAACTTCTTCTATCTTCTCCTCAACTTCCTCTTCTACGCTCACTGTCGCTGGCTGCCGCTTAACTGCTGCAACTTCAACTCGTTCCTCTTCCTGTGATTGCTCTGGATCTAGAAAAATGGGCGAAACATTCGGCTTTACAGGCGGTTTTATGACTTCATCGCCATTATCCGGTTCCAAATCACGAAAATCCTTCACGGCTCCTGTTTCTGCAATGCTTATCTCATCCAACTCTTCCATGCTGTCAATTTGCTCCAGCACGTCATCCGCAGACCCTCGGTCGCGTTTTGGTATAAGTGATGCTAATCCTCGTCCAAGTCCCATAGGTAATTACGTAATTAAGAGTAGAGATTCAATAATTCTTCAGACAAATACTCATATGCGCGCGCGCCAGGCGATAATCTATCATATTCTAAGATAGTCTGCCCTGTGCTTGGGGCTTCCGCAAGTTCTGTATTGCGCGGAATAATGCTTTCAAACACGTGTCCGGGAAATGTTTTGCGCACTTCTCGAACAACTTTGCGAGAAAGCGCCGTCCTGCGATCAAACATAGTAAGCACCGCGCCCAACACTTGCAATCGCGGATTCAAATGTTTGCGCACAAGGTCAACAGTATTTAAAAGCTGATGCAAACCTTCTAATGCATAAAATTCGCACTGCACCGGAATGAGCAATCGGTCTGCTGCCGTTAGTCCGTTAATAGTAAGCAAGCCTAAGCTTGGCGGACAATCAATCAAAATAAAATCATAACTATCTTTTACTGCTTTCAGGGCTCGGCGCAATCGATACTCCCGGTATGTTACATCCATTAACTCCATTGCAGCTCCCGCTAAATCTGGTGTTGAGGGGATGATATTCAATCGCTCTAAGTGCGTAGGAAAGATAACATTTTCCACAGGAGCTTCTCCTGCAAGCAAATCATACAAACTAGGCATCCCCTCCTGCACCGTAACCCCTACACCGGCAGTAGCATTCGCCTGCGGGTCTAAATCAACAATCAAAACGTTTTTTCCAGAGTCGGCAAGGTAGCTCCCCAGATTCACGCTGGTGGTCGTTTTTCCCACTCCCCCCTTTTGATTGACTACGGCGAGTGTTTCCGACATACGATACTTTAAATAGTATAGGGTTTTACACACCCTAGCAATATCAAGTTATCCCCTATCTGCGAATCATCCGAATCTGAACTTCTGTGGCCGTAATTCGTTTCTCATGATTTTCAAGCATTGGCCCGTGCATTTCGGCATTTTTCGATCGCAAATCCGTCGCTTGCACGACTTCCAGAATAGTTCCCAACGCTTTCTTCACATCTACCATTCCTGTTTTTAGTTCAGAAACATCGTTTTTAAGCACCGATACATCTTGTTTTAAGCCAGAAACATCGTTTTTAAGCACCGATACATCTTGTTTTAAGCCAGAAACATCGTTTTTAAGCACCGATACATCTTGTTTTAAGCCCTGCACATCTTCTACGACAATACCCAATACAGCTTTTGCTTCTGTCATATCTTCTTGCAAACTATCAATTTTTGCAGAAAGGCGCTTATCTAACATTGCAAGATCGTGTTGAGTAGCCGGCGTATCTCCTTTTGTTGATTTTTTATTCATCGCCGACTAGTATACCATAATCGCAGGCCGCGGTGGCGGAACGGTAGACGCACAAGACTCAAAATCTTGCGAGGGTTTCCTCATGAGAGTTCGATTCTCTCCCGCGGCACAATAATATCCTCTATGAACGAAGACTTGCGCAATTTAGTTATTCTTGTTGATGAACATGACAACGAGCTTGGGCTTCATGAGAAATTAGATGCCCACATACAGGGCTTATTGCATCGAGCTTTTTCTGTGTTGATTTATAACGATAAAGGAGAAATGATGCTGCAGCAGCGGGCGCTTATGAAATATCATTCCGGCGGCCTTTGGACGAACGCGTGCTGCGGGCACCCCATGAAAGACGAATTAACCGACAAAGCCCCCCATAGAAGACTACAGGAAGAAATGGGATTTAATTGTGAATTGACCAAGCAAACAGAATTTATCTACAATGTCCCAGTTCCGCCTAATTTAATAGAACATGAATATCTGCATGTATATCACGGCATATACAATGATGAGCCGGTACTAAATCCTGAAGAAGCTATGGGATACCGTTGGATTTCAAAAAAGGATTTAGAAAAAGAAGTAAAAAATAATCCAGAACATTTCACCCCGTGGTTCTTGCTGTTATTAATAAAGGTAAAACCGTCATTCCCCGACTTGATCGGGGAATCCACGTCGTTGTAGCGCCTGGATGCTGAATCAAGCCTGCCTGTCGGCAGACAGGTTCAGCATGAGACGGTTTATTCTGATATCCTTTTTACATGACCATCCCGAAATTTAAAAAAACAATTCTAGACTGGTATAAAGACAACAAGCGCAATTTGCCATGGCGCAATACAAAAAATCCGTACCGGATTATGGTATCGGAAATCATGTTGCAACAAACGCAAGTATCTCGCGTATTGCCGAAATATAAGGATTTTCTCAAAGCATTTCCGGATATCAAAACTCTTGCCGCATGCAAAGACTCAGACCTATTGGCCATATGGTCTGGTTTGGGGTATTGGCGCAGAGCAAGGTTCTTAAAAGAAGCATGCAAAGAAATAGCAAAAAAACATAATGGCAAATTTCCAAAAGATATAAAAACTCTGCTCACTCTCCCAGGCATCGGCCCGTACACTGCCGGGGCAATCTCCTGTTTCGCATTCGGTAATACAGAACCGTTTATAGATACAAATATTCGCCGAGTCTATTTGCACTTCTTTTTCAAAGGCAAAACAGACGTTCACGATGCAGAAATTCTAAAAATTGCCAAAAAAGCAATTCCAAAAGAAGATGCAAGAAATTGGAATTGGGCATTATTTGATTACGGAGCATTAGCACTCAAAGACAAAAAAATAAACAAAAAAAGCAGACATTATGCAAAGCAGAGCAAATTCATCGGCTCATTCAGGCAATATCGCGCAAAACTGATGCGTTTTATGCTCTCTCAACCAAAGCACGACATGCCAAAAACAGCAGCTCTTGATTTTCTTGAAGAAATATTGCGTAAAGAAGAGCAAGACTATTCTGCAGGAGAAATACTGGAATCTCTTATTCAAGACAAACTAGTAAAACAAAACAATACTCGTATTTTTCTATAACTTTAGGTATACATAGTACATGAATAAACCATCAAACCCACACACATTGGCATTTATAGGAGCAGGATACGTCGGACTCGTTTCCGGAACATGCTTGGCTGAAATCGGCCACACAGTCGTACTTGTTGATAATAATGAGTCAAAAATAGAAAAGCTAAAAAACGGCCACATACCGATTTACGAACCGGGCTTGGAAGATTTAGTAAAAAAGAACGTTAAAGAGGGACGGCTCACATTTACCACTAGCCTGAAGAAAGCCGTTGAACAATCAGAAGTTATCTTTATCGCCGTAAATACTCCGCCCATGGCCAATGGCAAAGCAGACTTATCATATGTTGCTGGAGCAACGAGAGAAATCGCGGAAGCTGCCACTTCATACAAGGTAATCGTAGATAAAAGCACTGTTCCCGTAAAAACGGGCGAGCGCGTGCTGGAAACAGTAAAGCAGTACAATAAGCATGGGCTCGATTTTGACGTAGTTAGCAATCCAGAGTTTCTGCGAGAAGGGTCTGCTATTGAAGATTTTATGAAACCGGACCGAATCGTAGTCGGAGTTGAAAATGAGCGTGCCGCAAAAATTATGCGAGAAATCTATGAACCGATCAAGGCTCCATTTATTGAGACTAATGTAAACAGCGCGGAGCTTATCAAGCACGCAAGTAATTCGTTCTTGGCAATGAAAATTTCGTTTGCAAATGCCCTAGCTCGTATTTGCGAATTATCCAATGCAAATATCGACCAGGTAACATACGGCATGGGCCTAGACTCCCGCATCGGAAAATCATTTCTTAATGCCGGCATCGGATATGGCGGCTCCTGCTTCCCCAAAGACGTGTCTGCGTTTATCACGATCGCAGAAGATCTAGGATACAACTTCGACGTATTAAAAGAAGTAGAAAAAATAAACTCCGACATGCGCGAGCTATTTATTCAGAAAATTGAGAAAGCGCTATGGATCACCAAAGGCAAAAAGATCGCCCTGTGGGGGCTAGCGTTTAAGGCGAATACGGATGATATGCGCAACGCTCCGTCCATCACTATTGTAGAAAAATTGCACAAAGACGGAGCGATTATCGCCGCATACGACCCGGAAGCAAAGCACACTGCCAAAGAAGTGCTCGGCGATAAGGTTCAGTACGTATCTTCAAAAGAAGAAGCGCTCAAAGATGCTGATGCATTGGTAATTGTTACTGAATGGGACGAATTCAAAAATCCTGACTGGGAAGTAGTAAAGAAATCCCTGCATAATCCTATTATCATCGACGGCCGCAACATGTTTGACCCGAAAGAAATGGAAAAGCTTGGGTTTGTATATCACAGCGTAGGAAGAGGATAAGCGATTGTCATCCCGGCCTCCGAGCCGGGATCCAGACACGACGTGGATTCCCGCCTTCGCGGGAATAACAAACGACTCTACGCTAGTCCTAATTCTTTGACTTTAGCTTCAGCAGCTTCTAACTGAGGCTTATCGTTAACCGGGAACCAGTATGCGGATGTAATTACTTTAATTTTCTTGCCCTGCTCTTTCACCAGCTTCGTCCATACATCAGGCGTTTCATACTCGCCTCGGCCAGATAGCTCCGTCTTCGTTTCAAAAAATGACCGATCCATTACCATTGCGCCCGTCCATACCAAATCAGAAACAAATTCTTTCGGTTTTTCTACTGCTCGCTCTAAGTACCCCTCTTCATTCGTTACCAGAACGCCAAACTGCTCCGGATTTGGAACTCGAGACGATAAAATAGCCATATCTTCTTGAACAAGTTTTTGAATGGCAATCGGATCAAAAATATCATCAGCTACGCTGCCGAACCACCTATCCTTCACTGCGTCTTTTGCCATGCCGAACGCGTGGGGCAAACCAAGCTGTTCATCTTGGCGAATAAACATAATAGGCCGCCCGCTGTATTCCCCGCTTGCAAAATGCTCGCGAATTCTGTCTTCATGCGGACCCCCTACGATAAAAATAAGCTCTGTTATTTCCGAGGGCAAACTGTCAAGCAAATAATGCACCACCGGCTTCCCAGCCACTGGAAGGAGCTGCTTCGGCCCTTCGTAGTATTTTGCCATTCTTGTCCCTTTTCCCGCCATTAATATAATTGCTTGCATAGCTCCTGTTATAGCACACCCTTTCGGATTAAATCAACAGGAGCAAGCAAAGCCGACTTATTAATATCTGTAATAGCCACATGCTCCTGAACGCTATCCTCATACCCCTCGCGCGTGGCAACGACACGATATACGCCAGGAGACGGAAATAACGAGAATCTGCCATATATGTCAGAAATTCTCGTTGCCACAAGTCGCCCCGTTTCCTGATCAAATAATCGCACTGTTGCCAAATCAAGCGGAGTTTTCGTAGATGCATCGCGAACAACCCCGCTCTGCGTATCGCTTTTCTGCATTCCCTTGTTCACAGTAAACCATATGCTCTGAAACAATTCCCTAGCTAAACTCAAAAACGATTCTTTTTTCTGCACACCAGTTTGTACCGGCACAATCATGTTAATTGGCTCATTGTCTCGCGTTACCGTAAACGTCCCGCCGTCATATACCACATCAGCACTAGCTAAAAGAAACGGGGAAATCTTGTTTGCCAAGCTGTACTGCGAAGCATGCACTGCTAGTCCGTACTCTCCAGCGGGAAACGCAGTTGAAAATTCGCCCTGTGCATTCGCAGTAAGCGTAGAGTGCAATTTGCCTCGCGCATCATAAATCATTACCTGTGCAGATGGCACAGGAGCTCCTGTGCTTACATCAATAACTCTGCCGCGCGGAATATTTACCATACGAAATTAATTAATTTACTTGGAACATAAACCACTTTCTTGACTTGCGCACCTGCAACATGTTTAACAACATTTTCCTGTTGGCGGGCAAGCGCTTCCACTTCTTCTTGCGAAGCATCGCGCGCAATAGAAATTTCCGCTCGGACTTTTCCGTTCACCTGCACAGGAATAACAATCGTTTTTTCTGCAAGATATCGCTCATCTGCAACGGGCCACCTTGCGCGAGAAATTCCGCCCGCATACCCCATGCGCCCCCATACTTCTTCGCACACATGCGGAGCGTATGGAGCAAGAAGCCGAATAAATGTTTCAAGCGATTCTTTCGATACCGCTTTTTCCCGTTCAAATACATTCAAGCATTCCATGAGCGTTGCAATGGCCGTGTTGAATCGAAACGTAGCCGTATCTTCTGAAACTTTTTTAATTGATTTATTGATTGCATATAGAACCTGCTCGCTGTCTTGATGATCTTGTCCAATACTTGCTTGAGCTAATCTCCATAATCGTTCAATAAATTTTCTCGGCCCGCTGATGCCAGCCGTACTCCAAGAAACAGATTGATTAAACGGGCCCATAAACATTTCATAGATACGAAGCGTATCGGCGCCTACCAACGCAACGATGTCATCCGGATTCACCACGTTCCCGTAGCGCTTGCTCATCTTACGACCATCTTCTGCGAGAATAAGCCCTACATGCTCTAAGCGCATAAATGGCTCGGGCGTACTTGCAAACCCCAACTCATGCAACACAATATGCCAAAACCGCGCATAAATTAAATGCCGCGTTGCATGCTCCGCCCCGCCGACGTATACGTCAACGGGCATCCACGCTTTTTCTTTTTCTGAATCTACAAATTGATCAGGATTTTTTGCATCAATATATCTCAAGGAATACCAGCTCGACCCCGCCCATTGCGGCATGGTGTTCGTTTCTCGTTTTGCAGGCTTTCCGCACTTCGGACACGCCGTACTTACCCAATCAGTAATCGCAGCAAGCGGCGATTCTCCCGTTCCTGTCGGTTCATAATGCTCCACTTCAGGAAGTAAAACAGGTAATTGATCTTCTGGAACAGGAACAATGCCATCTTCTTCACAATGAACAATAGGAATCGGCTCCCCCCAATAGCGCTGGCGTGAAAATACCCAATCGCGGAGCTTGTAATTCGTCGTAGTTTTTCCAAATTTCTCCGTTATTTTTTGCTTTGCATCTTCAGCATCTAACCCATTAAATTCTCCAGAATTAATTAATTTATTTTCTTCATTTACAACAGTAACAACTGGCAACTCATATTTTTTTGCAAATGCAAAATCACGATCATCGTGCGCAGGCACAGCCATAACCGCCCCTGTTCCATAATCTGCTAATACATAATCCGCAACCCATACCGGAATTTCTTCTCCGGAGGCAGAATTTTTCGCTCTCACGCCCCGTAATTCCACTCCTGTTTTTTCTTTTGCAGCGTCCGTTCTATCTATTTCCGTTTTTTCAGATGCACTTTTTATATATGCGGCAACTTCGACTTTATTATCAACATGCGACAAGATATTTTGCATCAACGCATGTTCCGGAGATAGCACAAGATATGTGCATCCAAATAGCGTATCCGGACGAGTTGTAAATACGTCGACGCTGACCCCCTCTAACTCCCCCCCTCCAGTACGGCGGGCAGGCTTGGTAAGGGGGAGAAAACGAAAGCTAATTTCCGCGCCTTCCGATTTTCCTATCCAATTTTTTTGCGATTCAATAATAGATTTCGGCCACGGAAGGGTTTCTAAGCCAGAAAGCAACTGTTCCGCATAATCCGTAATCTTCAGCATCCACTGCCTCATCGGGCGCTTTTCCACAATCGATCCGCATCGTTCGCACTTGCCTTGGTCTAAGTCTTCGTTTGCAAGCCCCGTTTGGCACGACGGACACCAGTTGATCGGCTCAAAACTTTCATATGCCAATCCTTTTTTATATAACTGCAAGAAAATCCACTGCGTCCATTTATAGTATTCTGGGTCGATAGTATTTATTTCCCGATTCCAATCATATGAAAATCCGATATTCTGCAACTGTTCTTTAAATCGCGCGATGTTCTTTTCAACTGCAATCCGAGGATGTATTTTATTTTTGATCGCATAGTTTTCCGCCGGCAACCCGAATGCGTCCCATCCCATAGGGTGAAGCACGTCGTATCCTTGCATGCGCATCATACGAGCATATACATCCGTTGCAATGTATCCCTTTGGATGCCCTACATGAAGCCCTTCGCCTGATGGATATGGAAACATATCAAGAACATAGCTTTTCTTGCCAGCTGGCATATCCGGGGTCGTAAACGTACCGTCTTCTGCCCAGCGCTTCTGCCACTTTTTCTCGATTTCTATGTGGTTATATGGATTATCTGCCATATAGGCAGTATATAGGCATAGCTCGTCAGTTGTCATGTAGAAGTTCCCCTCCTTACGAAGGAGGGGCTAGGGGAGGTTAGTCGCGACGCAAACCCCCTCTCATTCTCCCCGCAGTACCTTCCGCGCAGCATCGATTCTGCGCTTTACTTCTTTTTCAAAGCCTTCGGCAAGGAAGCAACTTATCGCTTCAGAAAAAGCGTCTTTTTCGATGGATTAAAATCCATACCAAACGAAAGATTTTTCAAAAAACCGATACCCGCATATGGCTCTCCATCTAAAATTAAAACTTGTAACGAGGCAATCATGCCATCCATATCACAATACACAAAAGATGCTGGAATATATTGCAACGACCCATCCCCAAATCGAATTTTCTCCGTGTGCGTCGTTATTAACCCAATAAGAACTTTACCATATGGTCGATCATCAATAACTTTTCCAATCATCGTGTGCGCGACATACTTGCGAGCGTCTGTGTTGCAGAAAATCCTATTTTTACAAGATAGAAAACATCTTCTGGATATCTCTTTTTTGCTTTTTCAATTGCGATACCCCCAGTTTCTCCTAAAAAATAGTCTCCAGTATCCACTTGAATTGCCATATATTCCCCTTTGTGAGCCGCAGACAACGTTTTTTCTTTTTTAACGTAAATACGTTCCCCCTTTTTTGCAATTTCTTCAATACCCACACTCATATCTTTATAATACCGTCACAAAAAGAATAATGCCACTATGTATTACTTTCCGTATATATCATTCCAAGGATACTCTTTGACATTGCCTCCATACGCCGTATCTCCCCATTATAAAGCATATTCAAACCCTTCGGGTTTGAATTATCGTTTCCAGAGATCAGTTAATTTACCGGGAAACTCCTTATTAGGTTCAAGTGCAAGTTCGTGAGTTTTTCCGTCAAATGTTGATGTAAAAAATTGCAAAAAGTCTATGTGCCCAAGCAAAGCTGGCATTTCGTCAGAATCACTAAACCATACACGAGCTGGCCAGCGATACGCCTGACCATCCGATTGTAACGAAAGCTCAATACCATCTACGAAAAATATCGGCATCCTTTTTTCTCCAACGCCACTCACATGAGCGCTATTTTGCTGCCCGAGAGATACACCAACTAGAGAAGCAACATATCTCGGAAACAGTATCTGGTCAGAGCCAGTATCAGCCAAAGCATCCAGGCCAAATGTACCTGTCGGACCATGCACTATAATGGGCAAGGTTGGCTTATAAATAATACCCTCTCGGGCACCAACAATATGCTCCCGAGAAAAAGGGGAGTAGGAAAACTTCATGAATGAATAGCAGCTCCTCCAAAAAAGTCCTTACTGGATGGAACCTTGCTCATCCAAAAATGTTTCTCTCCTGTCTTAAGGGCTTTCTGGTGCGCCTCAGGAAGATGCTTTGCACTTGCAATAATCTTGCTATGATCCTCATTCCATGCAATCCACTGCCCCGCAAACTCGAGTGGCACAATGGGGATTTCTTTCACTGTTTGATTCACACTCATATTGCAAGTATACCGCAAAAACAATAAAAGTTCATCCCCCGTATATAACCTTCCGAGCAGCCTCGACTCTGCATTTTACCTCTTTTTCAAAGCCCTCATCGCCTGGTTCGTAATAGCTATTATTTAAGCGAATACGCAAGTTCCCCCCCCTCCCTCTCCCATATTTGGGAGAGGGAAATACTTACCAAAAAAATAAGCCGCGGCAGATAAAAGTATCTACCACGGCTACTGTCGCCGAAATGACTGGAAATTAGGGAATACGCTTCACCCTCCTGTCTTCCGTTGGGAATCTGGGGACCAACAGAATAGTTTTTTCAAACCTCTGCTGCTTCGTCTCGGGTTCCTGAAAATCCGTCGTTCGTGTTGCCCGCAACTGTCTCTCCATCTCCTGCAACCTCATGATCAAGTCCTTGATCTGAAACCAACAAACTGCCAACGGAACACCCTGTTCCGTAAACCCCAATGTACTCTCCCAATCTGTCAACGAACTATGACAAATTGTAGTCTTACTTGAGCGCTTGTCAAATATATCCAAATAAATAATCTCTATTAAGCTTTATTTTTTCAACTTAATTCTTCATTACTTTGTTTTGTTTTTTCGACCAGGAAGGGTAAATTTTCCCGATACCCGGCTGTCATCTTCTGCAGCAGATGCCTTTAGCGAAAACGACAACGCCAGAGACTCTTTCTTCCTGTCTACCACCACATGACTTTCTCTGTATGGCTCATACCCCGCATGAACAACCGTTAACGTATACACACCAGCTGGTGGTAATAACAAGAATTTCCCATCACGCCCTGTCGTACGAGTTTCAACCAGTCGCCCAGTTAAAGCATCGTGCACGCGTATCAATGCCAAATCAATCGGCTTGTTTGTTGCAGCATCCCGCACATATCCCACTGCAGACCCGATAATGAAATGGAGTATTATCTTCCAAATAATAAGCAACACATACAGAGCCTCAATGAGCATATTAATAATCGTTGGGGATACAAACAGCGCAGCAGAACTTAAAACAGTACCGATAATGAGCGCAAGCCAGGAGAGCCGCATAATAAATAACAGCACTGATTGCAACGTTCTTCGCCAAATAACATGCGTGGTCAGTGGCACCGACTCAACTAAGCGCATTGCCAGTACAAGCGGCAAAAGCTTCCCTTCTGTCACCGTGACAGGTTTGCCGTCATATACGCGCTCTCCTGCCACAAGGCGAAGATAGGGCGCTTGAGGCGCAAGCGCCCAACCTTGTTTCTGTGCTCGAAATTCATACGACCCAGGCGGAACAAGTGAGGAGAAA
This sequence comes from Candidatus Andersenbacteria bacterium RIFCSPHIGHO2_12_FULL_45_11b, assembly GCA_001817115.1. Lineage (GTDB taxonomy): Bacteria > Patescibacteriota > Andersenbacteria > UBA10190 > UBA10190 > HO2-45-11b. Next base: position 14,379 of record MHHS01000050.1, on the reverse strand, counting down.
GATCCTCTATCGTTTGAAACCATAGTGCCCTTCAGTTGGTTTGACTGATGGTCGTATACTTGAATATAAACCCCTGCAACAGGATCTCCGCTCTCCGCATCAACCACTCTGCCCCATGGACGTTTTTTTCGACGGAACCCAAGAAAACTCAATACCCCTTCCCACATTTTCGACAATAGCTGAGAAACTTCATTTAGCAACGAGGACATGCTTGTTGTGGTGCTTGCGATACTGGCACTGGATGCCACAACGCTAGCACTAGATGCAGCAACGCCAACAACTGCAATAGCCGTAGCTGCCGCAGCCGTTGCTTTTACTGCTGGCGAATGAACGACTGGCTTCAGCGCTTCTCTCGCCTTTGGAATACCCGTGGCAGGCGATTTCACAATTTCTTTTACAATAACAATTGCTTTCTTCACAATTGCAACTACTTTTTCAACAACTTCTACAACGGTATCAACAACATCTTTCACTATATCTATAATAATAACTATAATCGGCGGCAATTCGATGGGAGGCTCGCTCGGAGTTTCAATAACACTAGGTTCAGGTACTATGCTAGGTTCAGGACTCGCTTCCGGTGTTGGGGTTGTGCAAAGGATATCCCAGCTGAAGCAAGGAGTAATAACTGGAGTCGGCGATATGTCTGGATTAGTCGGATCTGGTGTCGGTACTGGAGTAATGTCGGGTGTAGGAGTAGGAAGCGGCAAAATAACAATGACGGGAGTAGGCGTGGGGGTTGGATTAGAAGCAGTTCCTTGCGTAGTAAAACTCCATACCAATGAACTGGATACACCGGCATATGCATTGCCTGAAGTGTCAGTAAATGCGCCCGAATCAATTAATACGTAATAACCCGTGCCAGCATCGAACGTCTTGGCAGGGTTAACCACGATTATAGATGTTCCGCTTCCCGTTACCTTTCCGCTTTGTACGGTAATAGCTTCGAACAACTTATTATCAGAAACTCTTTTGATGTTGATTTTTTTCCCGGAAACACGCTGTACAGTCTCATTGAATGTAATAACTAGATTTGCCGTTCTCGCCACTCCAGTTGCATTATTAAGAGGCCTGACATTTAAAACAGTTGGAGTAGTTGTATCTGCTATTGTAAAACTCCAATGTTCGCTAGAACCAATCCCCGCATACGCATTACTTGCTGCGTCAATAAAGGCACCGCTGTCGATAACGATATAGTACAAGGTGAGGTCTTGGAATCCCCCGTCAGGAGAAGGTTTGATAGTAACTACGTTCTCGCTAATAGTAACTTTAGAGTTATCCGCCGCAATTGTTTCTAATGTCGAGTCATCAGAAAATTTCTTGATCGTAATATTTTTTCCAGATACCGCACTCACGCTTTCGCTGAATGTAATAACAAAATCAGAAGAAGGAGATACCCCAGTTGCAGTGTTGGATGGGCTCAAACTAGAAACAGTAGGCGCCGTGGTATCAGATGAACCGAAATTCCAATTCGTGTTGTTGCCGGAATTCGTACACCCCGTCGTACAATCAATTGCCGTTGCATTTGCGTTGTTAGAATCTCGCACATCCAGATAAGAAACAGTTCGAGTTCCCGATGGATTAATAATCCATTGCGTTGCCGGACTAGACGATACAAGAGTGAGCAGCTGCCCAAGAGCGCCCCCTAACGTAAGAGTTCCAGTCACCGTTTGTGTAGAGCTCGCATTAATCGTTAATGTTGCAGCAGACGATACCGTTTTTGTAAGATTGTAGAACGTGCTGGAACCGGTAATGCTTTGATTAGTGCCATTAAGGGTTACCGTGTTCGATTGAGTAGTCAGAGTACCTGAATTAGTAAGCCCACCTCCAATAGTAATTGCATAATTACTTGCTCCTGCATCTAGCGTTCCTGCAGTAATCGTAAGATTGTTAGAAACCGTTAATGCATCTTGCAGGGTGTACGTTCCGCCAGATCCGTTCTGCGTGAGATTATAAAAGCTGCTTCCTCCCGAAGTAAGTGTTGCACTGCCAGATGTGCTCGTAAGCGTGACTGTCCCCGAACGCTTCGTAAACGTCCCCGCATTAGACCAATTGCCTCCTGCGGATATGCTGTAGTTGCTGCCGCTAACATCCAACGTTCCTGCTGTGATTGTTAAGTTGTTAGAAGTGGTCAAATTTCCCTGCAATGTATACGTACCTCCAGAGCCATTGATGGTCACATTGTATATAGTAGAACCTGGCGTGAAATTGTAGGAACTGGTTCCGGTAAGGCTCAGCGTTTCAGTTCCTGTAGTATAAGTTCCTGCATTAGTGAAAGTACCTGCCACAGTGACATTACCTCCTGGAGCATAGGTGTTAGAAGCTGGAATGTATAGAGATTTTCCCGAAGCCGTGGTTGTGGCTCCTCCGCTGACTGAATATATAGAAGAAATATCAGCATCTCCATTACCGTCTGCTGTATCCAGATTAGTGTTAGTAAGAGAACATGAGTTATCGCATCTAGTAATTAAATAGTTTTGGAAAATATTAATTCCGGTGAGGTTGCTTCCTGATCCTTTAGTTACGGTGACTCCTTTCTCGGTTTCACCATCTATATAGAGAGTGAGAACATCTCCGGCAGACACCGTGAGACCTGTGATACTATATGCTCCGCTGGAATCAGTATCGTCGGTGCCGGCTGCAGCTGCTCCGTTGATGGAAACGGCTACTGTTTTGTTGGCACCGATGTTGGTAGTACCCTCATCGGTGTAGACGGTGCCGGAGATGGAGGAGGTAGATGACGCTGCCTTAAATGTAGCAATTATTGATCCCCATGCACTACCTCCAGTCCCTGTTACCCCGGCTGAATAACTGCCTGTCGATGAAACAATCCTATCCACAAAAGCACCGCTTGAAGCTGGGGCTAATCCAACTGTTCCTTGCGCATAAATACTAAAACTATTAGTTGGGCTTGAAAAACTTTCAGAGGTAGATCCGTTTCCAAAAACACCTATTAGTAGTTGATCAGCAGTAGTAGTATTAACGGTAGGTGTAGTTAGAGTAGTATCAACACCAGTAACAGTAGAATACTGATCTAAGGCACCAGAAGTAGCTACTCCACTATACTCTGCCATAATTAATTGCGTAGCCGAAGTATCTCCTGTGATAGCCCAAGATTGCGAACCGCTTTGAGCCGCCGCATTTTGTATATAGTAAAGCTTAGTATAATTTGCATTAATAATGGTATCTATTAAAGTCCATCCGCCAGCAGGAGGAGTGATAAGGCCCGGATCACTAGCTGTAACAATCTGAGCAACTAACAAATTTCCCGAAGTAGTGCTACTAGTCCAAGTGGCTGATACAGGATTAGTAGTTGCAGAACCTGATGTTTGTTGGACTCTTGCAATAGCAGCATCTGCTGAATTTGGAAATAAGAAAAAGCCTGCAACAAGAATTACGACGGAAAGATATGCAAATTGCTTGAATCTGCTTCCCATAAGGCATAAAAAAATACACACAAACAACGTATTGCCACGAAGCCCTAGCATTGCTTTATTGTACACTATGTTGACAGAAAAGATTGTTTGCGTTTTCTTGTGTAACTCGCTCGATATCCGCAAAAGAGGCGCCTCGCAAATCAGCGATATATTGGATGATATGCTTCAAAAAAGACGGGTCGTTGCGCTCTCCTCTATGCGGCATCGGCGTTAAATAGGGGCAATCTGTCTCTACGAGCATACATTCTATCGGGATTGTTTTTGCCGCTTCCGGCAATTCTCCGGTATTTTTAAAAGTAACAACGCCCGAAAAAGAAATCATCATACCAAGCGCAATATACTGCTGCGCCTGCGCCAGCGTGCCGCTAAATGTATGTATAACGCCCCTCGGCCTATCAGAATCTGAATATGTTTTTAATATGCGAATTAATTCTTCATGAGCGTCCATCGCGATAACACCAGAACGGACGTGAAAAATAACGGGCAAACTTTTTTCCTGCGCTAGCTCTATAAATTTTCGTAACATCTGCCCTTGAAAACCAATTTCGTTCGTCACTGTGTCATTCCCGCGAAAGCGGGAATCCACGCCTGCCCGCCGATTTGCTGGGTCGCCGACGCTTGGATCCCCGATCAGGTCGGGGATGACAACGCGAGAAAAATCCAACCCAACTTCGCCAATAGCACAAACGACCGGTCTAGGGTGAGGGGTCGCGAAGCGCGGCGAATTCACCTCATAGACTTCAAGCAGCCGCTTAATTTCCACCCAATCTTCTTCCTGCATTTTTTTCAGCTCATGCGGATGCACGCCGACCGAAGCAAAAATTCGACCGTCTGTTTGTGCCAGAGCAATTGCGCGCTTACTTTCTTCGACGCTCGTACCAACTTCTATCCAGCCAGTAACGCCAGATGCGAATAACTGCGCAATCAGCGCTTCGCGATCAGCATCAAATGCTGCATCTATCATATGCGCGTGGCTATCAAACATAGCCGTAGCATACGCTTTTGCGGTATACTTGTGCAATATGTTATCGCTTTTCCACACAATAATCAGCATTCCGTTTGGAATACTTTTTCAAAATCCGATATTAGCCTTTAGCGCCGCCTTCGCAATGCATGTATTGTGCGACCATCTGCTGCATTGGAATATCTACCCGCATAAAATGCGGCGATATCCATTTGAACTTGTGGCGCTCGATGTCGTCGGCGGATTAGGCGCAGCATATCTTATTGCTGGTAATGCAATATTTACTCTCCCCGTGCTTGCGGCAATTGCCGGCGGAAACATGCCCGATATTCTGCATGCATTTTGGGGATTTCTTCCGGAACGAATCCAGAAAAAATCACCCGCACTTATCCGCGCAGCTTTTGCGTTTCATATACATGTCCAACGAGAAACAGACTCAATCCCCAAAGGGCTCGTCTCTCAAATTATCGTCGGAGGCATTGCGATTATAATTACCCGCGCGCTTCTTTAGGAAACTTTTCGTTATACCGATCAATGCCAGCTTGAATTACTTTTCTCGTTTCATCCAAATCTGCCCAGCCGTTAATTTCCACGCTCTTTTTTTCTAGCTCCTTGTATACTTGAAAAAAGTGGGCGATTTCATCCAGCACTGGCTGCGCAACATCAGAAAGTTTTGTAACGCCATCGAATCGCACATCGTCTACCGGGACGCACAAAATCTTCTCATCGTTTTCTCCCTGGTCAACCATGCGAAGCATTCCAAGCGGTCGAACAGCCATCAGCGTGCCCGGGTATGTTGGAAAATTCATCATCACAATACCGTCTAACGGATCATTATCTTCCCCGAGCGTCTGCGGAATAAATCCATAATCGCCAGGGTAATGCAGCGGAGAATAGAGCACGCGATCGAGCTTTATTAATCCGTATTCTTTATCAAGTTCGTATTTATTTTGTGAACCAGTTGGAATCTCAACAATCAGGTTAAGCTCATCAAGAGATGCTCCAAATGCCACGTCGTGCCATAAATTCATATGAAAAGTATATTAAGAATTATGATAATTACCCCGCAAGCTCATCGTCTCCAGCTGCAGTGGAAAAGAAATCTCCAAGCATAATGCTAAGGATAGTTGCAATAGGCACCGCAAGTATAATGCCTGGCATTCCAGCCAACCGCCCTCCTAACAGCACAGCGATGATGGTAACGAGCGGATTTAAGCCAACCGCCTTGCGCATAATATTCGGCACAAGCACTTGCCCCTCAACTTGCTGGACAACAAAATATATCACAAACGCAATAATTCCAAATAGCACCGATTGCGAAAGCGCAAGAATAACACCGAATAGCGCAGATAAAATCGGCCCCACCACAGGGAAGACTTCTAAGATTCCAGCCACGACTCCGAGCGCTAATGCGTATTTAAACCCGATACTCCAAAAAATTATTCCAGTTGCAGAACCGACAATAATACCGAGTACTAATTGCGCAAGCACCCATCGCCCAAGCTTTGTTTGTATCCGGTCAATCATCAGCTCTGCATATGCAATGTGCTGTTTCGGAATAATATATCGGAACAATTTCTTGATCGCATCTTCTTCAATTACTAGATAAAACGCAATCACAAGCACAAAGAACAGGGAGAACACGCCCGTAAAAATCGACTTCGTCTGCAGAAAGATTTGAGTTGTAAGATTAGAGAGGTTATCTCCAAAACTCTTCAAAGATTGCTGCAGCTGAGACGCGATAGTGTCCGGAGAAAAGCCGGGAATCGTACCGATAGTACGTTCGAGTCCGCTAATAATTTGCGGGGTTTGCTGTGCAAGCTGAGTTGTCTGTTCCGCAAGCGCAGGAAGGACTAATGTGAATGCAAGAGAAATCGCGCCAATAAATATCAAATACACCACAATCACAGAGACTGCTCTCGGCACTTTATACATCTGCAACGCTTTGGCAAGCGGTTCAATTGCAAACGCAATCACCATCGCCCCTAGGAGCATCAGTAGAATATCTTTAATCAAGAACAGCAGCATCAGCATCACGATAAACACCAAGACCCGGATAATTGTCCCGGAAGATATGTCGATAACTTGCCTATTAGTCTTCATAAGGGGGTACGCCTGCCTGAATAATACGCTATTTAAAGCAATTTTTCAAATACAACAGAAGATTTCTGCGGGCCAAGAAGCGCCGCCGCCCGCTTATCATGGCGCAACAGTTCGCGTGCAACATCCTGAATATCTTGAATTGTTACCCGATTAATCTCTTTCATAATCTGATCAGGCGTTTTAATAGCATGCTCTGTTAAGTCTTGAATGCTTGAAAAGAGCGCCAAAGCATTAGTTTCTTCTAAATCCAATACGAGCGACCCGCGGGCCATTTTCTTTACTTTATCCAATTCTTCTTTTGTAACGGGTTCTTCCATCACCCGGTCGTATTCCTTTAAAATAAGGGCAAGAGCCTCTTTTGCCTTCTCCGTGCGCACGCCCGATTGCGTTACAAAGCTTCCCGCATCAGTATAGGTTTCCGAAGATGTGCGAACCATGTACGCCAGCCCATTGCGCTCTCGAACGCTCAAGAACAGCCTGCTGCTCATTCCACCGCCCAGAATAGCTGCTAATAATCCTGCGGCATACTTGCGCGGATCGTTTTCCGATACTCCCGGCACGCCTACCATCAAGTGCGTTTGATCCAACGTCTTTCTGTACTCGTGCACAAATCGCTTTGCTGGAGTTTTTTTCGGAGCAGCCTTAGGCGCAGTTTCTGCGCCATCTGCAAGCGGAGCAAATAATTGCTGAATCATTGCCTGGGTCTTTTTCGCATCTACATTTCCAGCTACAACCACGATCGCATTGCCCGTATGATAATGCGATTTTACGTACGAAAGAAAATCTTTTCGCTTGAATGCCGAAACAGTTTCTTTCGTTCCATCAATTCGGCGCCCAAGCGGGTTATCTCCGAACAGCGCAGATTCCCATAAATGCTGAATATGGCGCATCGGCATGTCTGTATACATTTTGATTTCTTCTTGAATAACCCCGCGCTCGCGCTCAATCTCTTCCTCTGGAAATAAGGGATTCAATAAAATATCAGCAACCACTTCTGCGCCTTTATCCAAATATTCCGATGCAACTTTTACATAATAGCCCGTGTATTCCTGGCTGGTAAATGCGTTGAATTCTCCTCCGATATTATCTACGGCTTCAGAAATTTCTTTTGTCGTAGGCCGGTTCGTCGTTCCTTTGAAAAACATATGTTCTAAGAAATGCGAAAGCCCTCCTTGGCGGGGAGTTTCGTATCTGGAGCCCACTCCGATTAATACCATAATTGTGGCTGATGCCATCTCTGAACGAGGCAAAATAATTGTTCGCAAGCCCGAGGGCAATGTTTTTTTGATAAGTGGAAATTTTGACATGCATTCAGTGTACGTGTTTTGTACGCAAATGGCAACTATAAAAAAGCCGGCGACTTGGGATTAGTCGCCGGATACACGTTTGCCAGCTTAACTTGCTGGCGCCTGAATACCATCGGGAATAAAAGGCTTAAGGTGACGCAAACGGTTTTGTTGCCGCATTTTCCGTATTGCGCGAACCTGAATTTTTAACACATCCCCTTTACTCATTTTAAAGATATCTGCAATCTCTTTCAGAGAATAATCATATTCATCTCCATACCTGATACGCATCTCAAGTATTTTACGTTCGCGATAACTGATAGTTTCCAACACTTTCCTCATAGCAGCATCAAGCGCCTGCGGATCATGTTGCGCCCGATCGCTCAACTCAACTAAAGGACGATTAACGACCATTGAAATGAGTTCTCGCGCTGGGCATCTGGACAGATTAGGATCCATGGCATTCTCCTTTTATTCACATAAGGACAAATCAGGCCTATCACGATGGTGGGCTCTATTATTTCAACTTGAAAGAGCAACTATATTTTGCTCTACTAGCACATATTTGTCAATTATTTGTCGATATTTTTTCGCCCAAATAATCTTTCACCTCTGCAATCGCAACACGCTCCTGTTTCATAGAATCCCGATCACGGACCGTCACAGCGTTGTCTTCCAAACTTTCATAGTCAACAGTCACGCAATATGGCGTTCCAATTTCATCCTGTCTTCGATAACGCTTTCCGATTGATTGCGTTTCGTCATATTCAACAGGAAATTCTTTCGCTAACATTTCAGCAAGCGGTTTTGCAACGTTCACAATTTCCTCTTTTTTCATCAGCGGGAGAATTGCCGCTTTGACTGGAGCAAGGTGAGGCTTTAGGCGAAGAACCACTCTTTTTTCTCCATCTTCGCCAATTTCTTCGTCGTATGCAGACAAAAGCACTGCAAGAAAAGTTCGCCCTAATCCAAACGTCGGCTCGATAACGTGCGGAATATATTTCTCGCTTGTTACAGGATCGGTATACGACAAATCTTTTCCAGAATGTTCGCTATGATTTCTCAAATCAAAATCACCCCTATACGCCAATCCATATAGCTCTCTTCTCCCAAAAGGATAATCAAATTCTATATCAACAGTACGAGAAGAATAATGCGCGCGGTCTTCTTTTAGCACTTCAAGATCATGCGACTTTTGAGTACTAATGCCGCACTCTTCTATCCAATCATGCATTTCCATTAGCCAGTATTCGAAATGCTTTTCCCATTCACTTGGATGCACAAAATATTCAAATTCCATAATATCGAATTCGCGAACGCGAAATATAAAATTGCCGGGCGTAATTTCGTTTCGAAATGCTCGGCCAATTTGGGCAATACCGAATGGAACACGTTTACGAGAGCTTGCAAGCACTTGAGAAAAGTCCGCGAACATTGCCTGCGCAGTTTCTGGGCGCAAATATGCTTGTGCTGCAACATCTTCTTTCGGACCCAAAAATGTCTTGAGCATGAGGTTAAACGCAGCGGGATCGGTAAATGTATTTTTGCTTCCGCATTTTTTGCAGGCAGCAGTTACGTCAATTTGATCAGCGCGATACCGCTCATGACAATTCTTGCATTCAACTAACGGATCGCTGAATGTAGCAACATGGCCGGAGGCTTCCCAAACCTTCGGATTCATAATAAGAGCGGCATCAATACCAACCATATCAAGACGAGATGTTACGAATTTCTTCCACCATGCTTTCTTGATATTGTTTTGCAACTCAACCCCAAGCGGGCCATAATCCCAGCTGTTTGCCAGTCCGCCATAAATTTCAGACCCGGCAAAAACAAACCCGCGCCGCTTTGCGAGATTTACGATTGTGTCCATGGAAACGTCTTTGCTCATAAAATAAGACTATATGAGAATAGCCCGATTGTCATGCTAGTAGCTAGTTTCCCCTCCTTACGAAGGAGGGGTTAGGGGAGGTTAGTGTGCGCGACGAACCCCCTCCGACTCCCCCTTCGTAAGGGGGAGAGAACGGCTACTACTTCCACTGCTTGATATTTTTTGAAATATCGCGCTGGCGATCCACTTTTTCCCATCTCATCGAATCTGTTTCTTTTTTTCTATCGCGCTGAATGTCTCGGCGGGCATTTGTTTCATACTTTGCATAAAAACGCTCTGCATCTTTCGGATCTTTATATTTTCGGAAGTACCGCTCTTTTTCTTTTTGTAGCGAACGGTTCGTTTCAATATCCGCGCGCTCCCATTGCTTGCGCATATTTTTTTCCTGCTTCACGTATTCTTCGTGGAGCGATTTGTTCTCGCGGCGCCACTGCTGCATATACGGACTTGAACCGGCAACATTGCCAATAATCGATTGTCCGCGCGCAATAGATTGCATTCGCTGCGCGTCTGTTTTTTTCGTACCGCTTCCGAAGATTGCTGAGAAAAATCCCATGCTGTAAGTATAGCATACCGCGCCGTTCCCCTCCCCCCAATTGGGGGGAGGGTTAGGGTGGGGGCAGGTTAAGCGCCACGACGCAGACCCCCTCTACCTCCCCCTTGGTAAGGGGGAGAAAACTATACTCCCTCGTCCTCAATAATGTTCCGAATAGCGCGCATTAATTGCACATAAAACGAAATATTCGCCATTACCGCTAGGCGCATGCCAGATGGCGGTTCTGCACGCATCAAATGATGTACGTATGATTTTGTATACTGCTTTACAATAGCAGGATTCTCTGCATCAAACACGGAAAAATCTTCTGCAAAAATCGCTTTTGTAATATCTATTGTCGTATATAGTTTTTTAGGATCAATAGGATGCTCAGGATCGGTTAATGCTTTCTGCAACTCTTCAATGTTCAAATTTGAAAAAATTTGCCCATGGCGCGCATTGCGGACAGGAAGCACGCAGTCAAACTGATCAACCCCGAGGCGAACTGCTTCCACAATATCTTCCGGCTTCCCATATCCCATCAAATATCTCGGCGCATTTTCTGGAAGCTGAGCCGTGGTAATATTTACAATTTTTTTAATTTCCTTCTCTCCTTTTTCCTGCAGCTCCCCGCCGATGCTGTATCCGAAAAATCCGATTTTTCGCAATAACGCCGCAGCTTTTTCACGCAGATCAGGATACACTCCTCCTTGAACTATTCCATATAAAGCCTGGGGCGATGCGAGGCGAGATTGCTCTTCTTTGCAGCGCTTTACCCACTCTGTCGTTTTTATAATTGCGTGCTCCACTTCCTCCTTGCTCGCAGTAAATGGCGTACACACATCGAGAGGCATGACAATATCTGGCCCAAGCTTTGCCTGGATCTGCATCGTAATTTCAGGAGTGAACCGATGCACGCTCCCGTCTAATGGGGCTTTAAACGTAACCCCATCATCATCAATTTTTACGTGATCGCCCAAGCTAAACACTTGATATCCACCAGAATCAGTAGTAATCGGCTTATTCCACTGCATGAATCCGTGCAACCCGCCCGCTTTTGCAACAATATCTTCTCCGGGGCGCAGATGCAGGTGGTACGTATTTGCAAGCATAATATCTACACCCAGCGCTTCCATATCTTCGCTCATCACCTGTCCGCGAATAGCAGCTTGCGTTGCAACGAACTGAAAAAACGGCCCAGGAATTGTTCCGTGTGGGGTTTTTAATTCAGACAATCGCGCACGGCCTAATTTCTTTGTAACGATAAACGAAAACATAGTCGTAGTCTACAAGCTACAAGCTATTTGCTAAAAGCTCAACTTACTGCACATTCCCCTTTTGAGGAGAAGCCGTCCTGGTAGTTGGCATGTTCGTTACTTTTGCAGTTACCTGTTTTTCTATAAACGTATCCTTGCCTGCAGCAGCAACGCTCTGCGCTAGAAGCACCTCTTCACCTAGCCGATCTGCCCCGGGCGTAATCGCAACTTGCACACCAAGCTCTTGCAGCGGAAGCGTTCTGCCCGTAAGCCCTTCTAACTTCTCTATCGTCCATACAATCGTATTCGTGCGCTGATTGTAATCAATCTGCCCGGATGTTTTATAGTTTTGATCCGTATACACAACGCCGTCAGGCAGCACGATAGTTACTCGATTATTCTCCACATCATTAAGCGTAGACCCAACCGTTGTACGAACCGTATACGTTGTTCGCTCTCCAACTTTTGGTGGAAGCGGACCAGTGCTAGTAAGTCCTAATCGCCCATCATCATAAAATGCATCAGTGCCAAGCAATATATCTGTTGCAACCGGCATCGTGAATCGATCAGATATCACTTGTCGCGCCTGTCCAGTAGGCTTTGGCAAATCAGGACTATCAAACGACGCAGTTGCAATTAATGTATGATTTTTCCCATTCGGCTGAAGGGGGAATTGCTTATATGGCAGCATATTGAAGGTATACGTTACCTGCCCCCCTTGCCCCGGCAAAATTCGCTGCAATTCCGGCACAGATGCCGCCGTCCAAGTAATCGTTTCACTCGCTGGATCATACGCGCCGCTGTGTAGTTTTAACGACGAAACATCAAGTCCTGCTCCCTCAAAATGCACTTTGAGGATTGCGTCGGTAAGCCCTGTGGTGCCGGTGTTTTTATAGTTCAGTACGCCATTAATCGTTTGCCCCGTAGACACAACCAGTGAATTGCTTTTGGAATCGTTGAAGGATTGCCTTACTGCAAGCTGTGCGGTAGACACCGTAACAACATGCGTAATGCCTCGCATGGTATACGTTTGCCCGTTTTGCATAGTGTTGATAGCGATGCCTAGCGTGCGCTGATCGCTCGGATTTCCTTGCACATAGAGCACGGAATACAAATCAACTTGATCGAATGGCTTAATATCCGGAAGCCTCCAAAATGAGTCGAGCACGGAAAAATTCGGGGAAAATCCGCTGTCTTCTGTTGCAAGCTGCATGCCTTGGTCTGGCGTTAACTGCAACACCGCATTTTTAATAGCAGAATCTCCTAAATTTCTAATATGGATAATGGCTGCAATGCGCTCTCCTACCGCAGCTTGCTTAGCAGCTTCCACAGAAATTTCTAGTGGGATAGCAGCAAGTACCGTGCTCGCTGATGCCGAATTTGTAATTTTTTCTTTGGGAAACTTTTCCGGACTCACTGTCACCTGCGCCGTCACTGCTGCAGACGACCCTTGATCGCCCAGCAGCCGCCCTTCTGTGACAAATGTTTCTGATTGCCCCGCCTGCAGAGCAGGCAAAGATGCAGTAATATGCTTAATGCTTACATCTCCCTTTGGAGTAGATGAATCATGTACAAATCCCGCCGAAGGCGTAAACACTACGTCTACAACGCCCCAATTGACGTGGCTGTTGTTTTTCACAGTAATTACATACTTCACTGTTCCGCCGGCAATAAAATTGGAGGGAGCAGTAATATCAATGCCAATCTGCGACGCGCTTACTTGCTGAGTACTTCGATACCATAACGTAAGGACGGTTGCAACTATAAATACGAGCAGCCCGGCAACGACTATTGCAATCCGCTGGAAAATTCTTTTGCGTTTCTTCATCTTCACGCTCATTGCATCTATCAAATCCGGACGGCTCTCAACCTTTGCGGCCTCTAACACAACTGGCTTTCTTGGAGTAAATAACGCTTCGCTCCGCTTCTTGAGTTCCTCCGGCTCATCGCGCGCATACAAATCCCGGCGCAACATGGAAATGTTGCTGTCATCCTCTTTCGGAACAGGGGTTTCGTTATCTTTAGGCTCGTCCATCTCTTACGAGTATACCATAGCAGCGTCCGCCAGCGTGCGCGCAAGCAAGTTCTTCATTGCACGCTGCAATTGTCCTGCATCTTGTACGGAT
>MHHS01000050.1:0-771 GCA_001817115.1 Candidatus Andersenbacteria bacterium RIFCSPHIGHO2_12_FULL_45_11b | reverse complement strand
AAACGACCGATCGTTTGCATTATTTGTATTCCACAATCGCGCATCGGGCATCACGCCCGCATACTGCACAAGCATCAGCGAAATCGTAGCATCCATTACGATTCGCTTCTCTTGGGAAAGATCCGGATATGCGCGCCATGCATGCATAAGAGCATCAAATAGCTCGGGCACCGGCTGATGCACATCGAATAGCCGATGAAACAGCCTTACCTGCTCGCATGCGCGCGAAAAAGCATCAGCATCTTCGCGCAAGCCATGAAAATATTCTTCTGTTTCTACGTTCCCTGCATATATTCCCGTTCTGCTTTCATGAATAATAGCCGAAACTCGCGTGCACGGTTCCAAATGCCCTCCGCGAGATGACGGAATCTTCCGAACGCCCTTTGCGATCACCCGTATCAGTCCCTCTTCCCGCGTAAAAAATGTCACTAGCCTATCAGCTTCCTGAATATTTTTTCGGGAAAACACAAGCGCAGTTACCGTACGAGAAGAAGGCATAATGTAGTATATCGTACCATTCATTTGACAAAAAAAGAACATGGGAGTACTATGTCAAAAGGTAGTTTTGCTCCCTCCGTAGACATGATCCATGCCGCCGGGACCCCCCGAGTACTTGCTTACGCCCAGTGACGTATGCAATACTCGGCGGGGTTCTTTTTTTACCCCCACAAAACTTGACTTTTTTTGTACGGTATGCTACCATTAAGAGTTACGGTTGCCTCGAGGGTACTTTGAAAATTTCCTGTAGGAATATGGCATATGTAGCCATTT
>MHHS01000049.1 GCA_001817115.1 Candidatus Andersenbacteria bacterium RIFCSPHIGHO2_12_FULL_45_11b | reverse complement strand
CATCGAGAAGCGCCGCGAAGCAGCGTGACAAGCGCCGGCTATTTGAATCAGTCGTGCGACGTGCTGTGCGAAGATGCGTTCTGGAGCATGGTGGTATATCGGAATCCGTTTTACCACAAGGGGCAGCTTGTTCCTGGCAAGAATCATATCAGCTTCAACTTTGCGGGTAGACTCGCGCGGTGCCACGGTGACGGAAATCCGGTGTGCGCCCGTAGGCGCGATCAATCAGGCAAGAAGGTTGGTGAGCCGGTGCCACTCGAGCCGCAACACCTGCTTGATATGGTAGGCAATGAGATCATCATTTCTCCAACTCGCCAAGAAGCCGCGGTATAACAGCAACAAGATTGGAGCGTAAGCTTCCGTATGAACCCCCGTTCTCACTTTGTGAGAATGCGAGAAGGGGTTCTTTTTCTTTTGTGTTACCATTTTTTCATATGCGGATCGCACTGGATGCAAGAGCGTGGAATTGGACGGGAATCGGCCGATATATTCGCAATTTAACTGCAGAGTATCTGAAGCATTCCGGAGGACATAGCTTTACTTTGTTGGTTCCGAAGGGTGAGGAAGAAAAAATTAGAGAAGAATTGGAGGGAGGCGTGGATCCCCGCATTCGCGGGGATGACGACGGACGAAGAGAAGTTACATTCGAATACGTTGGCGTAGAACCAAGTTATTATTCGCTCAAAGAGCAAACAGTTTTTTTGAGACAATTGAATGCTCTAAAAAATATAGATCTCGTTCATTTTGCGCACTTTAACGTGCCAATTTTTTATAACAAGCCATTTGTAGTAACGATTCACGACATTACCCGCTTTATTTTCCCCGGCCAAAAGCGCCAGTCGCTTCTGCAGCAAATCGGGTATGAATATGTATTTGCTCATGCGGTTCGTTCGGCAAAAAAAGTTATTGCGGTTTCCAACACTACTGCGCGTGACATGCGATTGCTGCCGTTTCGTGCGCGGAGCACGGAGGTAATTTACGAAGGGCTGGAAGATAGATTTTTTCAGCCTATTTCAGCTTCTCAGAAAAATTCAGTGCGTGCGTACATTAAAATAAAAACTCCATATATTGTATTTGTTGGCGTATGGATGAGTCATAAGAATATATTCAGGTTAATTGACGCGTTTGCATTGGTTCACAAAAATTACCCAGATTTAAGTTTGGTTATTACGGGCAAATATCAAGATGGCTATAGCGATTTGCTGCGCTATGTAGGAGAAAAAGGGCTTGTCCCGCAAGTGATATTCCCTGGATTTGTGCCAGACGAATTGCTCCCAGCGCTCTATGCCGAATCTGCAGGCATGGCATTCCCAAGTTTGTATGAGGGGTATGGCCTTCCTCCGCTTGAGGCGCAGGCGTGCGGAGCTCCAGTGATTGCCTCAAATGTTTCAAGCATGCCGGAGTTATTACGAGATAGCGTGGAATACGTGAACCCAGAATCGATTGGAGATATTGCGCGCGGAATTAAAAAGGTTGTTAATGATGATGCGTATGCGCAAAAAGTGCGTACTGCGGGGCTAAGAAATGTTGAACGGTATAGCACGGTTCGCATGGCAAAGGAACATATACGAGTATACGAGAACGCGTTACAATGAGGGGGTGCATGATATCCTTCCTCCACTATATCCGCAAAAAAAGTACCAGCATCCTCACGTAGACAAGGGCAAGTGGCATCATTCGGCGGGCGGGCGGCATTTTGATATTGTCGCAAAAAAAAGACAGGAGGATGCTCTATTGTCAGAGGGCGCTGAAACGCTCGGGGATATGCCTATTGCCGAGCGAGATGTTGATTATCGCTTTCCTGCAACGCAAATAAATAGATCGGTGTTTACGAAGCCTACATCCCAGCCTATTATGCCGATGTATCGGTCGGTGAAGCCTGTGCGATCGCGACTGCAAGGTGCGCGGATTTCCATTCCGAGAATGAGCACAAGAACTCCGGGGCTTATCGTGTTGCTTGTTGGGTTTGCGTTTATTTCGTTTGCCATATGGAATCTTCAAGCTGCAGGGCGCGGAACCTATGCCCTTGCCACAATTGAAATGAGGGTGAGGCGGGCAATTGCCGATATGACGCAGGCAGGCTCTGCGCTTGCAGACACGGGTAATGCGAGCAAGATAGCTTTTGCGTCTGCTGGCTTGGAATTTGCAGCAGCAGAGCAGGAGATGGATGCGGCGCTTGCAAGCAACAAGAAAATTTTAGAAATATTAGACGTAACGGGCACGGTTCGTTCTGGAACAACCCTTTTGCAAGCTGGCCAGTCTGTCGGGTCTGCGGGCGAGCATGTTGCAAATGCAGTTCATTATTTTACTGCTGAAAATACAGCCCTTTCATTAACGGATGCAATAAGGCTGGCGCGCCCAGAGCTTGATAGCGCAGCGCAAGATTTGCAACAAGCTGCGGATAGTCTTATGGGAGTATCAACGGCATTGCTGCCAAAAGAGTTAGCGAGCCAGGTTGATGCGCTGAAAACAAACATTCCGAAAGTAAAGGATATTCTGCATCATTTGAATGCTGAAAGTAATACGCTTCTTACTTTGCTCGGTGCTGATAGGGATAGGCAGTATTTGATATTGTTTGCAAATAACGACGAGCTTCGCCCGGTAGGAGGCTTTATTGGCAGTACGGCACTTGTAAATATTTCAAAAGGAAAAGTAGAAAATATAGATGTGCAAAGCGTGTATAATGGCGATGGTCAGCTCAAGGTTGCAATTGCGCCTCCGCAGCCTTTAGCTCCGATTGTAGATCGCTGGTATTTGCGCGATTCTAATTGGTTTGTGGATTATCGGACTGATGCGAAAAAGGCGAGTGATTTCTTAGAAAAAGAGAATGGGCCTACTGTTGATGGCGTTATTCTCTTTACTCCAAACGTGATTAAAAATCTTCTTAAGGGAACAGGGCCAATTCATGTGCCGGGCTACGATGTGGATGTGACGGCTGAGAATTTTGTTACTGTAACACAGGGTGAAGTTACGTATAATTATGACCGCACAATAAATAAGCCCAAGCAATTTCTTGCTGATCTTACCCCCATACTATTGTCAAAAGTATTCGCGACAAGCGGGGGAGATGTAAGGCCAGTGGACCAATTAGCAGCGCTGGAAGCAATTACGAATTCATTGGCAGATAAGGACATTTTGCTGTATTTCAAGAATGATGTTGCACAAAAAGAGGTTGAGCAGTTAGGCTGGGCGGGCACGATTCCTCAGGATACGAAAGGATTCTTGATGGTTAATAATGCGAATATTGGCGGACATAAAAGCGATCAATTTATGACTCAGGAGATTGATACGAGAAACATGGTGCTTGCAAGTGGAGACGTTGACGTAGTTACTACGATACGCAGAACGCATCATGGTCCAGAAGAAAAAATTAATTACCCGTATCCTTCAGGAGAAGATCCGTCGCAAAAAGATAATGTTATTTATCAGCGCGTACTTGTGCCGAAGGGCGCTGTGCTTCTTGACGCGCAAGGTTTTACTCCGGAATCAGATGTGCCTCATCCGGAGATTACAAACAGTTCTTTGCCACCAGAAGTTGATGTTGATGTGGCTGCGTGGCATCAGGCCCAGCATAAAAGCATTAACAATACTATTATTGGCCTTGAATCCGGGTATACGTATTTTGCAAACTGGTTAGTAACCAAGCCCGGGCAAACGTCTGTTGTGCTGTATCGCTATCGTATCCCCCATGCTGTTGCTATGCCAGATTTTCTTCATTCGGCAGCATCATACTCTGTGGCGCTTATTAAGCAGCCTGGGCAACAACGAACTAGTGTAACAGTCTCTTTGAAATTTCCGAAAGATCTTCGCATTATTGAGCGCGCCCCAAATAGCGGCGTTACGCTTGATTCGGATTCCTCCATCGTTTACCGTGGAGATGAAGCGCGCGACATCTTAGTTGGCGCGGTTGTTCAGAAATAAAAAAGTATGAATCAATCTGGCAGGAATGGCAGTAATGGCATGATCGTCTCAGCAGCTCTTTTGCTGGGGGTATCCTCTCTATTAAGCAGGGTTGTTGGCTTATTTCGCGATCGGGTATTTACGTCGCTGTTTGGAGCTGGGGATACGTTCGACTCTTTCGTTGTTGCTTTTCGTATTCCAGATCTAATTTTTAATCTTGTTGTTATTGGTGCGCTTTCTGCTGCCTTTATCCCCATATTTACCGAGAAAATGGTTACGGGAAAAAAAGGAGAAGAGGACGCTCATAGGTTTGCTCTTTCTATTTTGCATCTCATGGGGATTGGAATCGGAATATTGAGCGCATGCTTTGCACTTTTTGCTCCGCAAGTGATTCCGCTTATCGCTCCTGGATTTAGTGGTGAAAAGCTTGATATGACAATTATGCTATCGCGTATTATGGCGCTTCAGCCGATTTTGCTATGCATTAGTTTTGTTTTCTCTGGTATTTTGAATTCTTACAAACGGTTTTTTGCATATGCTTTGGCTCCTATTTTATATAATTTCGGGATTATTGCAGGGGCAATGTACCTTGTTCCTATTCTTGGTGTTGCGGGTCTGGGCTGGGGCGTTGTTTTGGGAGCATTGCTTCATGCAGGCGTGCAGTTTCCGAGCGTTCTTCGTGTCGGATTTCATTGGAGGCCCGTTCTTATTTCATCGTCTAAAGATTTGTTGAATATTTGGCGCATGATGTTGCCAAGAGTATTCGGGTTAGCCGCTCAGCAAACAAATCTATTTATAGTCACCATAATCGGTTCCGGGTTGTTGTCCGGAAGTATCGCCGCATTTCACTTGGCAAACAATGTGCAGTATATCCCCATTGGGATTTTTGGAATTGCATTTGCGCAGGCAGCGTTTCCTACTCTTTCAGAGCAATTTGCGCGGAAAAAGCGCGCTGATTTCCGCCACACTATTACAAAGTCGTTTCGTTATATAATGTTTTTTGTTATTCCGGTTTCTGCGTTGTTTTATTTGCTCCGTTCTCAAATGATCCGCGTGCTGTTTGGACACGGCGCATTTAATTGGGCAGACACTACCGTTACGTACGAAACATTCGGGTTTTTAGTAATAAGTATTTTTGCGCAAGCGACCATTCCTTTGCTCACGCGCGCATTTTACGCACAGCAGAATACGAAAATTCCAGTACTTATCTCACTTGGCAGCATTGCACTCAATACTGCATTGGCATTTCCGTTTGCGCGCATGTATGGGATACAGGGTCTGGCTATTGCGTTCTCTGTAGCAACTATCGTTCAACTTGCGGTACTTCTTGGTATTTTGCATATCCGGCTTGATGGCTTCGATGATAAAAAAGTTATTATCAGTATTAGTAAAATGGTTGCTGCCACGATGGTTGCCGCAATTGCAACGCAGCTTCTTAAAACACCAATTGCTGCAATAGTTGATATGCAGCGATTTTGGGGGATTTTAACGCAACTTCTCGGATCGTTCGGAGGAGGAATAATCATATATATTCTTGTATGCATGCTTCTTAGGAGCGATCCGAGAAGTTGCGTTAAAATCCCCCAAAATC
>MHHS01000048.1:17678-18582 GCA_001817115.1 Candidatus Andersenbacteria bacterium RIFCSPHIGHO2_12_FULL_45_11b | reverse complement strand
GATATTCGCCCGTGCCCGTTCCTGTTAGCTGCACATTATATTTTCCTTCCGGAACATTTTGCAGAATAATTACTTTCGGATCATCGCCCGCCGAATTGGCGGGATCGGCTCCTTCGTCAGATGAAATACTTACGTATGCATCATCTCCATAATCATTCTGCATTGCAGATACAATTTTTCCATCTGGGCCTGTAATTGCAACAGACACGGGGGAAAGCACTGCCAGGCCGAGCAAGCTCTTAGGGGCTTGGTATATAAACTGTTGAGGATTGCTATCTTCGATCCCCAACGCTTCTAGTATTTGGTTTTGTGCATGTTCTGGAAGCTGAATATGAGTCACCCCATCTACTACAATATCGTTCTGCCCTAATAGCGCGCTCGATTGCAAAACAGTCTCATCTCCCTGATCCGTATTCGGCAA
Organism: Candidatus Andersenbacteria bacterium RIFCSPHIGHO2_12_FULL_45_11b; assembly: GCA_001817115.1. Taxonomy (GTDB): domain Bacteria; phylum Patescibacteriota; class Andersenbacteria; order UBA10190; family UBA10190; genus HO2-45-11b. The sequence continues at coordinate 18,161 of MHHS01000048.1, read as the reverse complement.
CGGCACTTCTTCTACAGGATGCCCGTCGCGCCAACGATCAAGAGCATTATCTTCTGGCGTAGGGTCACCCGCAAGAGCAACTGTTCCAAGCGTGTTCCCGCCGCTGCCGGCAATAGTCGTAATGTCGACGCCATCGTTTATAATATTGGCAAGATTGTCATGCAGCGATTGCAACAGAGGATTCGTATCAACTCCGCTTACCGTTGCATCGCCTCCGTCTTTTGATATGAAAGGTACAGATGGCAATAATTCTTGCAGCGATGGGAAAAACAGACGGTATCCGGCGGGGTTTTGAATATCTTGCTTATGATTAGCTATTTTTAAATTACCTTCGATCCAATTGACATATCCTCGAAATAACCAGTCCCAAGTCTTTGGTAATACTCCACCCTCCCACGGCAAATACGCTTCGCTCGCTCCTTTATTCGGCGTTCCCAACATCACAAATTTTCCAATTTCTCCTGGCGCATAGTCGTCGCTGTC
>MHHS01000048.1:4362-17665 GCA_001817115.1 Candidatus Andersenbacteria bacterium RIFCSPHIGHO2_12_FULL_45_11b | reverse complement strand
GCGAGCAGCCCGCCCATGCTGTGCGCTACAATGTCTACCTGTCCCGTCTGCTCCTTTGCTTGCGCAATAATCGGCGCAAGAAATTCTTCTGCGGATTGCTTATTCGGATGCCTCCAATCGTAGTATGCAACAAATACGTCATGGTTTTTTACATATCCCGCAACTTCGAATCGAGCAACAAGCCCTGCATATATATTATAAAACGGAAACCCGCTCCACACTCCGCCAGATTTATCTTTGAATAGCGCATTAGCATTAAATGATCCCAAAAACCCTGGAATAATAATTAGTGGATTATGTGTTGTTGGCGTAGGTGGCGGGGGCGGAGCTACGATAATTTGCGCGTTAGCAGTATTGCACGAAAAAAAGACGGTAAAAGAAAATAGTATTCCTAAGAGATATTTAAATCGTTCCACCATATTGTAACCAAACCGCTAAACTACCCCAAATTGCAAGAATAAGATATGGCAACATAAGCCCTACAACAAATCCTGCAACTGAAAAAATAATAGTTTTTTTCAAAAATGCCTTTTCTTGTTTTTTATATTTTTTGCGATTAACCAGAAAATAAACCCACGGAATTACTAAAAGCACATATGGCACATATGGGAAAAAGTAATAAATCAACGAATACTGGATGACGCTCATCCATTTGTCCGACGTTTGCACATACGCAGCCGGATCACTTCCAACCATTCTCAATAATGTATCTACGAGCATATATTCACCATACGCCCATTTTCTTCATGAAGCAAAAATAACCAGTCAACATGGAGCTATTTTGTCAATCACTTTTGGCAAAATGCATATTAGAGCACAGTTCTAGCCGGGCGTTTTTTTATCATTTTCGTTTGCTAATCCTAGCAAACTTTGCTATACCTTTTTCAGAGCATAGTGCTCTTTGACAACCTGTTTTAGTTCCCCAAGGAAAGGCTGACGCATGTCAACTGCAACGCGCAAACTTTCACGCCAAAAAGCATTGAAGGCAGCAAGGAGGAATCCTCCCGCAACCGCAGATGAGCGTTTCCAAGCCTGCGCGGGATTTTCCCGCTTCGGCTGCTTGGTGCGCACGCACGCACAGCCCATCGCCGCGCATCTTCCGGATATCGCGCAGTGGATTTTTTCAAATGCGCGAAACGCCAGCACAGATGCAGCATTCAAGCAGCGCTTCAAACGGTGCGAGCAAGCTCATCCTGAATGGTTTGCTGCTGTGCTGGAAATTCGCCTGCATCAGCCATCTCGGAAAATTCCTGCAGGTATCTGCCTGTTTGAAACCCAGACTGGGTTTTCAGAAATTCCCTACGAACCGCCCGAGTTTATCAGCAAATACTACCGCCAGGCGCGTCAGGAGCACAGTAGGAGGCAGTTTCTGTACATGGAACCGCTGTGGGTCACCAAAGACGGAACTCGCACTCCGGCCACACCAGCACAGTTCCAAGAAATGCTCAAAAAGCATCGGGAAACAGTGCTTGCGATGATTTCCGCTCTGCAACGCAAACAAGCTTGGAAAGAGCGTTTTCGTTCTATTCCTGGCTTTGCCAAGAGCGGAGCCATGACGCTGCTGCATATCGCAATCTTCTTGCTTGGCATTCACTACGTGGTGGTGAAGCTGGCTAAATGGAAAGAAAGAAGGATTGTGCGCGCCGAAGGTTTTGCTACCTATCGCACCAGTATTCATCTCAAAGAACTAACGTTCGAAGAAGCATGGGTACGATTACGGACAGCTCCATCGCCCACTGATATCCGCACGCTCATAAAAAAAATGGGATCCGGTTATTGCATTCCCCGTCCCAGAATTGCGCGACGATTTCGGCGGCGAAGTTCCTCTTGCGCTCGTTGTGCATTGGGACTGAACATTCTTACACAAACAAACATCCCCAACTGCTCTCGCCTACTTTTGTAGCGTGAGAGCTTTTTTATTTACTTTGTATGAGTCGTTCTTTTCTCGCTCGCGAAAGTTGTTTTATTTCATATTCCCGTTTCATGGCATCTTTTTTTGCATCAAAACTTTCTGAATATACGCATACCACTGGCAACCGCGCCCGCGTATATTTCGCGCCTTTGCCGGCGTTATGTTGCGCTGTGCGCTTTGCAATATCCGTACTCCATCCGGTATATAGCGTGCCATCGCTGCAGCGGAGCATGTATGCGAAAAATTGCGGCATCTACGCTCGCATGTACGTGCCCATCAAATCCGCATACGCCACAACATGCCCTTCTAGTGCAGCCGCAAGCGCCGCTTTATCCGCTTCGCTAGAAAGACGCAACTTAACATCAAGTGCATAGAGCTTGAAAAAGTACCGATGCGTCCCCGATCCCGGGCATGGCCCGCCGTATCCTGTTTTATCGAACGTCGTCTGGCCTTCTACGGCGCCCTCCGGCACTTCCCCTTCTGCTATCTGCGTCGCAGTAGGATCAATATTCCACATCGTCCAATGCACCCACGTGCCAGTCGGCGAGTCCGGATCATCCATAATAAGCGCGAGGCTTTGCGCGCTTTCGGGCACGTCTCGTATATTCAACAGCGGATGCGCATCATCGCCATCGCAAGTAAACTGCGACGGGATTGCTTGCGCATTCTCGAATGCGGGAGATGTGATTGTCATATATGTAGCGTACCGCTTTGTCAGCAAAAAAACGAGCACCGATGCGTATCAGTACTCGTGTTATTTTGTTGCGGCTTACCTGCCACGGTCATTGTGCTTATTGAATTCATCCCTGCACTTCTCGCACCATGCCAAATGGTTCGAGATTACGCCATGCGTTGCTGGCTCAAAATCTGCGGGGCTCTCTGCATAGCGGGCAATGTGCGGAAAGACGCGGCGATGAAGCTCTGCAGCATCATCAGTCATTTCGATGCGAATTTGCTGCGGTTCAGCCATAGTAAGACCTCCTTTGAAAATGAGCATTGAGATATATTGTATCGGATGTTATGTATAACATGGGCTATAATTCTTGTCAAGCAGCAGATTTTTGACGGGAAGCGCCGTCGATACCAACAAGCTCCCCTTTTAGCTGTTGTGCAAATTGCGGCGACGGCATCCCAGTCTGCTTATTTATATATTCTCCGCTCGCAGATACTCGAATAAGAAACCCTTTTGTCGTACTGTCTTCTAATCCATTATCATCTGCAAACCGATGCATTCCCGAAATTACTTCGTTAGAATACCCGTACGCATCTCCCCTAGCTGGCAGCACTTGATCCATTTCCCATCCGCCCTGTTCTCCAGATTCCATCGGTTTAATTTGAAATAAATACGCAATGTCGTTGGAACTTAAAGCTACTAAATCTACTTTTTGAACCGCATCGGCGCGCAAATCCTCCTGCGGAACAACGTCCCATTTGCATTCCTTCCGGATAATCCATTGCAGCGCTGCGTCGCGCAAAATACCGTTTTTCCACGCATCGAATGCAAACTTCGGATTACGTTCAAAATACACCCGCAAACAACGCTCTTGGGCTGCCCAAAACCGCGAGGCGCGCTGCGTTGCTTCAGCTGGATTATTTTTATATTTCTCGTTCAACTCTCCTAAATACGCTGCAGCAGAAGATTGAATGATGATATTTTCTTCAAATTTTCTAGCGATACCTGTTTTGCCTTTTTCATCCAATCCGCCATACAGCGCATGCTGGCTTAATATAAACGCACCAAGTAATGCCTGGGCAGCTGCTTTATGTTCTTCCGGTTCTTGCTGCGCATCCGCTACTTCCAAATATCGCGTACGCATTTTTTGCAGATTTTGAAAATATTTTGGAAGCTGCTCGTGCTCTGGCAGTTTCTTTGCGTTCAGCCATGCTGTTTCAGAAACCAAATCAAGCTCTTCATCAAATTTCTCCGGCGTAAAATCAATACGCGGAATCTCCGGCGATTTTCTCTCTGGCGCCTCGTGTTGAGGCTGTGGCATTGTCTCTATTCCCATACAAAAATAATACCATGACCGGCCAGTTTGACGGCAGTCATCTTACGGTACATTGTAAAGAAATCGACCGCACCTTTCACCACGCAATACGAGGGCAATCCAATGACCGCTGCCGACCCCTTTAACCTCGACGACACCGACTTTGATCGGATTAATCAAGAAATCTGGCAGGCTATGCGGGACGGCGTCGACGATATTCCCGACGATCCCCAGCACCCGCTCATGGATGATCCTGGCGTCGCAGCATTACACGACCACCTTCAGGAATACAAACGTAACCTGTCTCAAGCAAGACGCCCGAACGGCGGCATGGGAGATGACGCATACTTCGCCTTCAATGAAGGGTCCCTTTTGCGGCCGGAAGTCGTTGTAAAAATCTGCATCGACTACATCAAACAGCACCCTGAAATTCTTTCAACGTAACATTCCCCGTCCCAGACCAAACCATCGCCGACGTATTACACGCCGGCGTTTTTATTCCACCTGCTCCGCGCAGTGTCCCGCGAAGCTTTAGCGTAGTGGGAAAACTTTAGCGCTACGCCGGCCGTAGCCTTGGCGAAGGCTGGTAGCAGTGTCATTCCGGAATTTGTGGGGCAAATATCCGGAATCCAGAAAATTATTATTCAAGCCCTTCCAGATACCTCTCGACCCTACCTCGATCTTCGTTTTCTTTATTGCCTTTGAAATATATTTCGATATGTACGAATGTTATCGTTTCTTCATGGTATGCGTAAATAACTCTTACGGATCTGTTTCTCAAACTCTTACAAGCAAGCCGCGCTTTTATTATTTTTACTTCCGGCGTTTGATGCATCGTAGCAAAGTTAGTGCCGAATCCTACAGGATGAAGCGTAATGAGTCTTTCAAGTTTTTTTAGATCTTCAGGCAAGCTGGGGTACTTTCGCACAAGCTTGGAAAATTCTTTTTGAAATTCTTGCAGCTGCTTAAAGCGGCTCATATTCTCGAACAGACGTTTCTTCCGGACGGTAAAATACATATTCGTAATCCAGCACTTCTCGATCTTTTGCAACTTTCCACGGCGTGTCGATATGAGATAATGCGGATAACTGGCTCGCACTTAAATGCGCCAAACGTTCCAATTCATCATCAATATGCTTTAATTCTGCGCCAGATAGCCCAGACACGTCAGCTTCTTTCGCCGCAATATATTTTGTCTGATCGAGACCGAAATATTTGCTCTTCACTTCTACAATCCTCCCCTGTTCTTCCATTTTTTTCACGATCTTCGCAAACGATACCGGCGTCGGGCCATAGGTATTTTTTATATATGTCGCCCCAATAAGCTGCTCTTCGAATTTTTCATAATAATCAAAATCGATAAAATACAGTAGCTTATAAAGCGCAGTCTGCCCGATATTCGGCCGACTCCCAACTTTTCCTAAAATATACAATAATATTTCCTGAAACTTCTGCTCATTCTCTTTTGGAATATTTCGTATTTCAACTCTATCTGATGCAAGATATTCTTGTTCAGCTGAGATATCCTCAACCGCATCGTGCGACATGCCGAATATGCGAGATAACAGCGCTTTTTGCTCGCTCGTAGGCTTATGTATCCCTTTTTCAAGCTTCATATACGTTGGGCGCGAAATCCCCAAGCTTTGCGCCACATCGCTCTGCGAAAGCCCCGCAATTTTGCGCCTATCTTGTATCCAATTACCCATGCCGACATTATAGCAATAAACCTCCATGTTTACAAGTTGACACTGTTTTATGTTTTTTTGTATAATTCTCGTATTTCACACATAGTGCTTGAATGTTGCTATATACGCCTGCCTCGCGAAGCCGTGACGTAGTGGGGTCATTCCGCCATGGCGGGATCCAGAAATTCAAACACCAAGTGTTTGAATGCTATATTTTCTTCTTAAAATAGTTCTGGATTGCGATTTTTGTTTTTTCTGCGAAATCCTCTGGAGTAAGTTTTATGATAAGCCCTACATGATTTTTATTATCCTTATACTCAAACTGACTATAAGTTACTGTCCCTAGATTTTCTTTGGCATTAAGGTTCGGCAAGTAAAGACCATGCAATAACGCGTTTCTCCGCGCAACCAATTCCCTAATAGAGATCTCCATAGTATTTTTTCTACTATCAGTCCAATCAATGCCTTTTTCAATTATTTTTTTATCTGAGTCACTGAGATTTTCTTCAAAAAATTCAAAAACCGGTTTCCATGCCGGCTTTCCTCCCCCACCAAGAACCGCCTCAACTGCGGCTATTGAAACAACAATTCCAAACTGTAAGGTCAAATAATAATTATCACTGCCAAGAGATAAAACAGGATCAACATAATACTTAAACCACCAAGAAACTTTTGTCGCTAATGCTTTATCATAGTTAGATTTAAGATCCTTAACTTGAAAATCCAGACATTCCTGAACCCATTCTTCGCTTTTTTCATGTGAATAGAAAGATTTTGTCCAAAAATCCCGCATAATCTCTTCTTTAGTTTTTTCCAAGTCTGTCATACTATCTTCCATTTAATTTATACTTTTCTACCCATAAATATAATTTTCTATACAAAAAGTTTAGAAATGGCCACCCAAGAAATATCACAAAAGCAATCCCTCCCGCAGCATTAAAATGAACTGCTAGAATTTTAAAATTTATGTACTTATAAAGATCTTGATCCGGAAATACAACCTTATACACTCCAAAGAACAACAAAAGCCACAGCGTATCAATAATTAATTCGTATCTATATTTATTCCACCAACGAATTATTGGGTTTGTATTTCTAATTTCGGACAACACTTCCCCAACCAATAAACCCTCAGGAGTCACTCTATATTCAAAAATTTGAGCGAACTCCCTATTTCTAACAGCTATATTATCACGAGTAACCAATGCACTAGGAATAGGGCATTGCTTATTTCTTGCTTCTAAATATCCTTTATAAAAAAGATTACCGAGTATTTGCTCATAATCTTCACGCAAATAATCCGGCAAGCTTTTTTGGATCCATTCAATTACCTGATTCTTATCTGAGAAGCTATTAAGATGTTGATGAGGCTCTCGATATGCAACTTCTAAAAAAGCACTCTCATATTTCCACAGTCTTTTATATTTAGTAATACCCTGATCGCTTCGAATCTGCTGATAAATATCTAGCTTTTTCAAAAAACGAGAAGGAAATTCGAAGCTCATATTTTATCATCGATCAACAGTTAGTGAACCTCCGTCTGTAGCTTTATAATTATTCTGCTTATTACCACGCTTCAACTGATTCTTAAAATACTCTTGCGTTTCTGGGTCTGTGCAATATATATAACAACCCTTCATACCGCGGGTCATAAGAGTTCTGTATGTATTTTTAATAATCCGATCAGCAATTATCCTTGCGCCCTCTGGGTCTGATTTCATTTTTGCTTTTAATCCCTTAAGCGACTGGTCCGTTGATGCGCGTTTTGTTGCATCTGTAATAACTTCCCCATTTCTCACGATTAAATCTGGACCAATAATAACACCTACATAATCTAATTCGAGACCTTGGCACGTATGAATACAGCCGACCTCTTTTACGGAATCTGGATGCACTATCCAAGCTTGTCCATGTGAATTTAAATTCCACGACGCAGCATAGTCGCCAATTATGATATCTTTGAGGTCAGGATTTTTCTTACTCACCCAATTCCAGCAATACCCAGCAACGATACGCGCTTTATTATCCGTGTTTTTTAGAATAATCTGATTATGAACTTCTTGTGGACTATCCAATACTTGAAAATCGTATTCAATATCTTCCAACGAATCATTTGCGGTTTCTTTAATCTGTAACGCGTTATCGAGCCATGCCAAATAGCCATCCGATCCATTACACCTAAACTGCGATGCCAATTCCATAGTATTAACACTTGCTCCAAGCTTTTCTGCCCAATCTTCGATGGCGGATTTTCTCCCAATATCTTTTAATGCAACTCGCTGATCTTCATCTATAAAAAAGATGCTAAATTTTGCCGCATTAATCAGTTCCTTAATTTGATTTTCGCCAAGATTACTAAACATTCCCGATTTTTCATTCAATCGATGGGCTTCGTCCACAATCAACGAATCGAATGTGTTGGCATCAATATTATGGAACGAGCCAGACGAGCTAAATAAATTGGAAATACGCGTTTTAGTCATTTTTCCAGTCAACTTTACCTGATACACTTCGCGCGGTGCAGAGTTTTTTGTCACGTACTGAGTAACCGTCTGCCGATTTGTTAGCTCTGTAAGCAAATTAATAGCAACAACTGATTTTCCGGTTCCGGGGCCACCTTCTACTATCAAAACATTCTTGTTTGTTGGCGTTGATTCTTTTGCTAGCTTTAATGCAGTTTCATATACCAGCTTTTGCTCATCTATGAGAATAAACTCCTTATTTCCCTCCAACATCGAAGCTAAATTATCCGCAAGCGCTTTTGAAGGCTTAATTCTTCCATCTTCAATAGCGTATAGAACGTCACCCTTATCGCCATACCGCACAAACTGCTTTATAAAATTTTGAAGCTTCAGCGCATCGGACTTTAAAAATACAGGGGCCTTTTCTGTATACTCCTTATAAAAATCGTTCGTTATAACATCGTCTTGCTCGTAATTATGTAAGTAGGCGCACGGAATTATGGAAATATTATTACTCTGAACATTGCTATTATAATCTTCTAGCAACGTTGCATATGCCCATACTTGGTAAGACGGATGACTCACATCTCTTGTGCCACCACCGACGAACGTTGCCACTACTCCGTCTAGTTCCGTAAGGCTTGCAGCCTGCCATTGTTTCAACTCAACAAGAACTGCAACGCCCCTATTATTCTCATTCATTCCTGAGATAATAAAATCAATACGCTTAGACGTTCTGGGGATTTTGTATTCGATAGCAATGCCTGCGTCATCGGGGATAGCAGGGTCATTCACGACATTGCTCATATAAGGCATTGAATTCCTCCAAGACGCCAACTCGCTTTTCCCCGTAGAATGCCCAAGCTCTCTTACGAAAGATGTAAGAATTTGTTTTTCTACTTGCCCGGCAAGTACATCGCTCAAGAAACCTGATTTCGTCGACTGATAAACAATCACAGGACTATAACTTATTATACTTAGTATGTTTCCCTTTTGCCTTTTTGACTGGATACTTCTTCTCGTTTTGTTTCATCTTTTTTTCTACCATCGCGAGAATATCAATATCTAAATCGTTACTCATAAGCAGGACCCAGTAAAAAACATCTGCTAATTCTTCGCCAATTTCATCTTTATTTGTTTTTATATATACATCAATCTCTTCTTTACTCTTCCACTGAAAATGCTCCATAACTTCGCTCGCTTCTAGCACCATCGAAAGAGCAAGATCTTTCGGATTATGAAATTGCTTCCAATCTCGAGCATCGCGAAAGGCTACTATCCTCTTTGTTGCCTCTTTCAGATTACTAATACCTTTCCTTTTCATACGCTCAATATAGCCTCATTTTACTTGCTTTACAACAAGCGTTACGTACAATTTGCGAACAATTCCTGGATCCCGGCTCGGGGGCCGGGATGACGCGAATATTTTGAACACCAGCCTTCGCCAAGGCTACGGCCGACGGGCTACCTTCTCCTAATCCACCACTTTTTTGCTGCGTCTATGGAGAGGGTTGAGAGGAGGAAACCAATAGTCGGGACGATGGCGTTTACGAAGGGGTTGCCGAGGTGAGCGACGAGGAAAAAGAGGACGATCACAATATACGTAAGAACGGCGATGAGGAGCTTGCGCGCTGCGCTTGTTTCCCATGCTTTATCTTGCTCCACGCGAACGTTGCGGGCTTTGATTTCTGCAATGTCTTGCTTGAGCTGCGTAAGATCGTCCATACGCATATCGTCACTAGGAAATTTTGTCATGATCCCATATGTTTACTACATTACCCGAGAAATTCCCGTTCGGTTCCAATGTAAGAATAGAATTTTCTCCATCAAACGTAGCGGTAAAATATTCAAGAAATCCTTTTCTTCCCAACAATGCAGGAAAATCATCCTGTTCACTAAACCACACGGGCGCCGTCCATCTACATATTTCATTATCCACTTTCATCTCCAGCTCAATTCCTTCGGCATAAAAAGACTTTATACCATCGGATCCAATTCCATTTGTATAGCTCACATTTTTCTCATGCAGAGGAGCCCCTATATGGCTTGCATTAAATCTTGGAAAAATTGTATGGTCAGCACCAGTGTCCACAAGCGCATCAAATGATATTTTCCCGGTCGGCCCGTATACCGTTATCGGAATCTTTGGTTGAAATATTAACCCTTCTGGCGCACCGGGTACCGGATCCCTTGGATATATTTTGTATTCAAATTTCATTTATGAAATGCGGCACCGCCAAAAAAGTCTGTACGTGAAGGAACTTTATCAAACCAAACATTTTTCTCGCCTTTTTTTTCAACTTCTTCATGCACGTCCGCAAGACTTGCCCCGCTTGCAACCACATGAGTATGGAGCTCATCCCATGCAATCCACTTCCCAGAAAGCTCCAGAGATACTAACGGCACTTTATCCATCTTGAACTTACTCATATATCAATCTTACCCTAGCACAACAACCATCTCAATGACAGATATCCACCTTTGCAATTCAACTTCCACCCGCCGCTTTTACAAAATTATCGTGCATGGTTGCGATGTCTTTTTCTTTCATATCAGCAAACATGTTTTGGGCGATTTGGGAGGAATCTCTGAATTGGCTATCTTTCTCGAGCACGTTGGGGTGCACTTCAAATGCGCGCTGGTTCCAGCCTAATACATGCAGGCCGGATAGGCGCTTTACGCGCGATAACGCCACGTAGCCTTGGCCGAATTCGAATACCTGGCGCAAATCTACCACAGCGGAATCTAAGCTGATGCCCTGGCTTTTATGTACCGTAATTGCCCATGCAAGGCGCAGGGGCAGCTGGGTTACGCTGGCTAAGACTCTGCCGTTTTCTTCTACGCTCCAGTCCATTGCTTCTACGTCTATTTTTCTCCCCTCTCTTGTTTTTACTATAGGATGGCCGTCGTTCTTACTGAAACCTTCTACTATGCCGAGCGTTCCGTTTACGAAATGTTCTTTAGGATTATTTTTTGTGAACATAACTGCAGCGCCGGCTTTGAGCGACAATACTTCTGGCGACAAGCAGCCCTTCTGCAAACTTGCAACTAACGCTTTTGCGCCTTTTGCGTGCATATGAAAATCTTTTGCTTGCCCGGGCAATGTGGCGAGGATATCAGCGTTTACTTTATCGACGTCTGCGTTATGAGAAAAGAGCTTTGGAATATTTTCCGGAGCTTCATGAGCTTCTATCTTCCTGCCTTCTAAGTGCTCAATATGCAATGCATCGAATGTATTGGATCTGATAGCGGATAATAATTCTAAAAAGGGCGCATCGTCTTGCCGATGCTGTTCCGTTAAGTAGCAGATGATCGGATTAGCATCGCGCCATGCCTGAGCATCGTATGCAAAATCGGCTGCTTGCGAAGAGCGGTTCACGGGCGGAAGCTGGAAAAAATCCCCTACGAAAATAACCTGCAGGCCGCCGAATGGCGCTGAAGAATCTTTTACCGCCTTGCACACCGCATCGACCATGTTGATCATATTTGCAGACAGCATAGACACTTCGTCGATGATAAGAATTTTCGCTCGATTGATTCGCTTGGAAATATATTCCCGCGATGCAATCGCATCGACATCGTACTTGGAGAGATGCGATTTAATTCCAATCCCGCTCCAGGAATGAATCGTGATGCCTCCGATGTGCGTGGCGGCAATGCCCGTTGAGGCCGTTATAGCGGCATCTATGCTGCTTTTTTTCAGATAGCGCACGTACTGATTGATCGTATGCGTCTTCCCCGCGCCCGGCTCTCCGGTGAGAAACACATTGCCCCCTGTTTTCAGAATTGTCAGCGCTTCGTCTTGGGTCATCGAGCTATAATACCCCAAGCATCCCCTCATCGCGAAAGCTGAAGAATTCAGTTTTACTGACTATAACGTGATCAAGCAGGCCGATTCCCATAAGGGTGCCGGCTTCGGATAGGCGGCGGGTTACTTCAATATCTGCCTCGCTGGGGTGCGGATCGCCGGATGGATGGTTGTGCGATACGGCGATGCTGGCGGCATGGTGCGAGATGGCAGCTTGGAATGTTTCCCGAGGATGCACGAGGCTGGAATTGAGCGTGCCCACAGTGAGCAGATCCGTGCCCGCTACCCTATTTCTGTTATCGAATGAGATAACGTAAAAATGCTCTTTATTCCAATTGCGAATATGGCTGCGGACGTGTTCTGCAATATGTTCCGGAGACGCGACGGCTTTTGCAGTATTTTTCTTCTGCTCTTTACTGCGTTCCGTTTTTAATACACGGCGGGCAATTTCTAAACTTGCTTTGAGCTGCAGTGCTTTTGCGGGCCCCAAGCCTTTAATATTCTGCAATTCTTCAAGCGATGCGTTTACGATATGGTCGAGAGATTTGAATTCTTGCATGAGCTCGCGCGCGATATTCATCACTGATTGGCCGGCTACGCCGCGGCCCAATAGCACTGCCAGCAGTTCTTGCGCAGAAACTTTATCTGCGCCTTGCGATATCATGCGCTCGCGCGGGCGTTCATCTGGCGGCAAATCATGGACGGTGAACCCTTTGGACATGGTTTCAGTTTATCACTATGCTTCAGCATACAGGAGGATACGAATGTCGTACGCTCTTTTACAACTCACCATCAGAACGAGGTTTGAATCATGGCAAAGCGTAAGACGATCAGCCTGCCAGGCCTGCACGACCTGGACATACAAGATATTCTGCCGCTGGTAAACCTGCCGCAAGTACAAAGGCTGCGAGGGCTCAAGCAGCTGGGACCATCCTTTGTTTTTATAGGATCGAACCACACGCGATTTGACCACTCGCTGTATACATACGCCATTGCAAAAGAGCGTGTACAGCGATGGCGACAAGATGAATCAATCACGCAAGAGGAAGGGCGAACGCTGGAATTGTACGCTCTGCTGCACGACATTGGGCATTCTGCATATTCGCACGCCATTGAGAATTTGTGTGAAAAAGATCATAACGAACATGGGTTGGAATTACTGCATACCATGGAAAGCGAGATCAAACTGTGCGGAGGAAATATACAGCTGCTGCTCGGCTTAATGTCGCATCGCAATCCGCTGCATGCGTGCGTTTCAGACAGGCCGCTTGGCGCAGATAAGCTTGCGTACTTGCTCCTGGATGCGCGCAATACCACCGAACAGCTAGGGATTGGAACGGGCGCTTTATTAAACCACGTATCGTATACCGGCACAGGACTTGCCATTGACACCACCATCGTTCCTCAAACGCTGGCATTGTGGCAAGCGTATGTGTCTATGTACACGC
>MHHS01000048.1:336-4339 GCA_001817115.1 Candidatus Andersenbacteria bacterium RIFCSPHIGHO2_12_FULL_45_11b | reverse complement strand
AGCGTTCAACAAAACGAACTCCAGGAACTAGACGATAGCGGACTCGACGCAGTGTTAGCATCATCGAAAGATGCGCAAGTGTGCGCCATGTTCAAAAACTTCAAAGAAAGAAAGATGCCGAAATCCGCAATTGAAATTCGACCGGCGGAAGTGGACCCTTTGCTCCGCAGCAACGGCAAGCCGGTGTATGTGCACAGCATGCCTTTGAACGATTTCGCCCGATTGCCGCAATTGGAGCAATCCGCACATGCACGCACATGGGAATGGAAAATCGCAAACATCCTTGGCATACCAGACGACCAAGTACTCATTGTACCTCCCGTTCCAATGAGCCGATTTCTGCCAAATGATGTGCCGATTATTGATGATGGGAATACGGCAAAAGGAATGCTGCAAAGCAAAAGACCGCAACACTATGCCGCGCTCATTGAATCCATTACGGCGGCAACTGCGTTGCGCGTATGCGTCTTTGAACAGCATCGCGCGCTAGCAGCAACTCCGAAACACGCAGCTACCATTATTGCGCACCTGTTGCGTAGTTCGTAACTTGAACCCCCGGAAGGATTTCCTTCCGGTTTTTTTATTGGATATTTTTTTTCAGCAGCTCGATGACCATGCCCGGGTTTGCGGCGCCTTTCGTTTTCGCCATCACCTGACCCATAAGATATTGCAAACCGGCCTCTTTGCCTGCCTTTATTTTTGCAACCACGTCGGGATTTTCAGAAATGACGTGCGCAATAACATCATCAAGCTGGTTCGTGTCGCTTACTTGCGCAAGGCCCAGCTTCTCGATAATCGGATCGGGATCGCCGCCCGTTTTTTGCATTTCCGCAAGCACCGGGCGCACGGCATTGCTTCCGATTTTCCCTTGATGCACCAGCACTGCAAGCTCTGCGAGATTTTCCGCTGTGATGCGGATCGGGTCTGCCTGAGTTTCCATCCGCACTGCCCGTACGTCGTTCAAAATAATATTCGCCGCCAGCTTCATGAGAATGCCCTGCTCTTCCCCCGCGATATCCGTACGCTCCAAATCTGCTTGAGCAATTTCCGACGCCGTATCTTCATACAAACGCGCCAGCTCTTCGTCGGATAAGAGTACGTTTGCGTTCGCCTCGCTTGTGTTGTATTCGCGCATGAATCGCGCGCGCGCCTGCCAGGGCATCTCGGGGATACTTGCCTTAATTTCCGTTAATTCTTCTTTCGTAAAATGAAACGGCGGAATATCCGGCTCGGGAAAATAGCGGTAATCGGCAGCTTCTTCCTTTTCTCTTTGCGCTTCTGTTTTTCCTGTTTCACTATTCCACCCCCGCGTGGCATGGGTTGGCACATCTCCTGCTTCCCACAACTTTTTCTGCCGATCTATCTCAAACAGCAATGCTTTTTCTACGAACTTGAAAGAATTCACGTTTTTAATCTCGGTCTTAGGATAAAGCGTGGTTTCCCCTTCCTTTCTTAAAGAAACGTTTGCATCACATCGCATCTGCCCTTTTTCCATGTCGGCATCGGAAATGCCGAGCGCTCGCATTGCGCGCTGCAATTCTTGCAAAAATATCCTCGCCTCTTCTGGCGATGCAAAGTCCGGTTCTGTAACAATTTCCATAAGCGGCGTACCTGCGCGGTTATAATCTACCAGCGTGCTCTTCCCATCCTTAGAATGCGTATTTTTTGCGGCGTCTTCTTCTAAATGAATTCTCGTAATACCGATCACGCGCTCTTGTCCGCTTACTACAAGCGGAAAAGAGCCTTTTAAGCAAAAAGGCTTGTCGTATTGGCTGATCTGGTATCCCTTCGGCAAATCGGGATAAAAATAGCTTTTGCGATCGAACTTGCTGTCTTGTGCAAGTTCGCACCCGAGCGCAACGCCCGCTTTCTGGATCCACGCAATCGCCTGCGCATTCGGCACGGGCAGCGTGCCCGGGTACCCCATGCAAATGGGGCAAATAGAAGTATTCGGCTGGCCGTCGCCTAATACGTTGGAACACGAACAGAACATCTTGCTTTTCGTTTTGAGCTGGACGTGGATTTCAAGTCCGATAACTGCTTGTAATTTCATAGCATTAGTATGGCTCAAAATCGGGTATAGTGCTAGGATAGCCTGTTATCTATGCATTGGGACGTTATCGTTATAGGAGGGGGGCCTGCGGGCATGATGGCCGCAGGAAGAGCTGCTGCACGAGGAGCTCGCGTATTGCTGCTGGAAAAAAATGAAAGCTTGGGCAAAAAACTTTTAATAACTGGCGGCGGAAGATGTAATGTGACGAACAACCAACCAGACAACAAATTATTCCTCAAAAAACTCCCAGAAAGCAGCAAATATTTATTTACATCATTTGCTCAGTGGAACGCAAGCAGTTCTCTTACCTTTTTTCATGAGCGAGACATGGATACTAAAACAGAAAACGAGTTGCGCGAATTTCCTGTGAGCGATAGCGCGCAATCTGTTTGGGACGTGCTAGTAGAGGAAATGAAAAAATATAACGTTGCCGTTCAAACTAGTTCGCCCATAACTGGCTTTAAACTAGATACTGAAAAACATATTACTGGCGTGCAATTAAAAAACGGCGACATCCTCGCCGCTTCGTCATACATTCTTGCAACAGGAGGAAAATCTCATCCGGAAACAGGGTCAACTGGCGATGGATTTGCATGGCTTTCTGAAATTGGCCACAACGTCATCAATACTGCGCCATCGCTCGTCCCCATTGCCCTTTCTGATAATTGGGCAAAGAAATTACAAGGCGTAAGCCTGCAAGACGTAAAAATGTCTGCTACTTCCCAACCCTTCGACACGGCTCAGGGTAAACACGAAACGCGTACCGGAAAGTTGCTATTCACCCACTTTGGAATTAGCGGACCTTTGGCGCTCAATATCAGCAACGCTGTTCGCGAATTGCTGCAATACGGAGAAGTAACGCTCGTGCTCGATCTTTTACCGGCGATGAATCACAAAGAAATCGACATTGCATTGCAGAAGATATATCTTGAGCAGGCAAAAAAGCGAGTGAAAAATATTTCGAGCGACCTTCTCCCCGCTTCCGTCCTTCGCGCCGCAAGCAAACTTGCAGGCATCGATATTGAAACCAACTGCACAAACGTTTCCAAAGAACAGCGAAAAGCGCTTGTGCAGCTTTTCAAAGCATTACCACTCCATGTTTCGCATTTACTTGGCGTTAATAAAGCGATCATCACCAGCGGCGGGGTAGCGCTCGATGAAGTAAATTTTAAAACGATGCAATCAAAGCTTTTTCCAAATTTATATATCGTCGGCGACGTGCTCAATATCAATCGCCCATCTGGGGGCTACAGTCTGCAGCTGTGCTGGACAACCGGATTTATAGCGGGAAATTCGGTGCCGCTGTCGTTGTCATCCCCGACTTGATCGGGGATCCATGCCTGTCCGCTGAATTGGCAAATCGTTATTTCTGGATTCCGGGTCAAGCCCGGAATGACGGCTACTTTACACCTCCCCTGCCATCAAGTACCGTTATTTGATACCTATGATTTTATCAGACCGCGACATTAAAATAGCTCTTAAGAACAAAGAGATTGTGGTAACGCCGAAACCGAATTTAAAAGAGCAACTAGGCTCCTCCAGCCTTGATTTGCGATTAGGCTATACATTCCGATTTTTCAAGCATCGAAAACAGGCGTTTGTGGATCCGTTCGATAGCAAGACTACAGAAGGAATGACAGAAGAAATTACGATCAGCAAAAAGGAGCCGTATGTAATCCACCCGAACGAATTCGTACTCGCCTCTACGCTTGAGTGGGTAGAATGGGGCGACGCGATGGCAGCGCGCGTGGAGGGCAGAAGCAGCCTCGGGCGCTTAGGACTCGTAATCCACTCCACGGCCGGCCACATCGACGCAGGATGGCGCGGCGCGATTACGCTCGAGCTTCGCAACATCGGCATGGCTCCTATTTTGCTGTATCCAAAAATGCGCATCTGCCAGCTTATCTTTGAACCGCTTTCTTCTCCCGCAGAGCAGCCCTACACCTCCAA
>MHHS01000048.1:0-330 GCA_001817115.1 Candidatus Andersenbacteria bacterium RIFCSPHIGHO2_12_FULL_45_11b | reverse complement strand
AGCGAAGTATCATAGTAAAGAAGGTACAACAGATTCTGCTATCTCAAACGAATCACTATGATCCCCTTTCACGTACAAAAATTATCTGCAGATGCGACTCTCCCTGCAAAAAGAAATTCAGAAGATGCAGGTATCGATATTTACACCAACGAAACATATACCCTTCAGCCAGGTGAACGACACATGTTTACTACCGGTATCGCTTGTGCGATCCCTGATGGATACGTGGGCTTGCTATGGGACCGTTCTGGCTTAGGCTCGAAAGGAATTCACCGATTTGCAGGCGTTATTGATTCCGGATACCGCGGAGAATGGAAAGTTATTTTATGG
>MHHS01000047.1 GCA_001817115.1 Candidatus Andersenbacteria bacterium RIFCSPHIGHO2_12_FULL_45_11b | reverse complement strand
ATGCTATTATTGCACGTACTTTGCTGCACAACGTGTGCAGCAAAGTGTTCTTCGAAAATAGAATAAACAAAAGAAGGGTGGAACATGAACGTTATTTTTGCGGCATGCCATGTAGGCCAGGCTCGTGCATTGCAACCAGTGGCGGCGAAGCTAGTCCGAGCAGGACACAAAGTTGCGGTTTTTCTAGATGAAACACAGCCTGCATATCGCAGTCTTCTGGCGAAACAAATAGCGTTTCCCGGCTGCGAGGTTTGCATTGTGCGAAGCAATATGATCGGTGCGATTGAAAACGTGGAGGGTTGTCTTCGAGCACGGAATCCTGATCGCGTATTAGTAACGCTCTCGCCCACTGATGTTTCTGATACGGTGGAGCAGCTATTGTATATTGCAGCGCAGCTGGCTGACGTTCCCGTATTCGGCTATGCCGAAGTTCCGTGCGGGCATTTGGCGCCAGCCTGGTTGCGGCGTACGCCAGGATTCACAAAACTGTTTGTTGCGCAGCGGACGCATGACTTGCAGAACAAATTAGATGTTGTTGAGGTTGGTGTCGAGGTGCCGAAGATGAATCATGAGAATGCCGTGCGAACGAAAGATTTGCTTGGGCTGGATCATGATGCTCCCTGGGTGTGGTATCCAGGAGGGCCATACAGGCAGGCTGCAGATATTCTTACGAAGCTGGTTGAGCAAGTTGCAATTTTCCAGAATAAAAACGGGAAGTTGGTATCGATTGTATTCAGCCGGCATTCTCGCGATGAGCCCGGATTTGCTGCTATCTATCGTGAGGTTGTTCTGTATGCTAGTTCCGCGGGCGTGTCGATCACTGAGAATAGTGCGGATCATACAGATACAACCAGTGTGCAAAACCCAAGCATTGTTCCATACGTCGATTTGCTAGAGGCATGCTCGTGCGAGGGTGTGATTGTGACTGGGCATGGTACGGATGGCATGGTGAAAGCGCCGCGGCTTGGCATCCCATCCATCTTGTGTGTCGGGAGCGAACTTGATCCTCACATTTTTCGAGAGAAAGGATGCGAAGTGCTGCCGCTTCCCGCAGCATGCCCGGTGCAAATTACGCGTCTGGGTGATTTGGGAGGGGCGTTGCATAACGCTGTTCAGCATCGAGCGGCGTATCAGCAGCTGTGTCAAACGCTATATCCGCCGCAAGAATGTTCCCCGGCAGATATCATTGTGAAGGAGATGACGGGGAAACAATTTGCGTAACGAAGTTGTTTTTTAGTTGATATCGGTAGATACGAAAGTGTCTGCCGATTTTTTATTTTCACGCAGCGAAAATAACCCCGCGTAGCCCCGCCGTGGCGGGGCGAAGTGGGTAAACCCTTGCTATACACTGAACTTAAACACAAAAATGTCTCCATCTGCAACCACGTACGTTTTGCCTTCATCGCGGACTTTGCCCGCAGCTCGCGCCGCGGCGTATCCGCCAAGCGTTGTTAAGTCGCTATATGCAACTGTTTCTGCTCGAATAAAGCCTCTTTGCATATCGCTATGAATTTCTCCGGCAGCAACCGGCGCCATACTTCCTTTTTTAATCGTCCATGCTCGTGTTTCCTGCGGGCCGGTGGTGAAGAATGTAATGAGCCCAAGCAGCTCGTATCCTGCTTTAATTAATCTGTTTAGTCCTGTTTCCGTAAGCCCATATTCTGCCAAAAATATTTCCTGCTCTTCTGGCGATAATTGAGCGATTTCCTGTTCAATCTTAACTGTAAGTGGGAGTGTAGTACCGAATTTTTTCTCAAATTCTTCCAAGCTCGTATCTGTTCTCTTGCCCGCCGAAGCCTTGGCGAAGGCTGGGTCTGAAACATTCGCCACGTACATCATCGGCTTCGTAGTAAGAAGTGAAGATGTTTGCACTAGTTCTCGTTCTTTATCCGTAAGCTCCACATCTCGGGCGGGCAGGCCTTGTTCCAAGTTCGCTTCAATCTTTTTTAATACGGCAAGTTGGGCTGTCGCTTCTTTCGCTTCTACCCCCTGGCCTTTCGCTATTTTTTCTGCGTTCTGAATTAATTTCTGCGTTGTTGCTAAATCTGCCAGTGCCAGTTCTGTGTTGATGGTCTCTGCGTCTCCTGCAGGGTCTACTTTATTTGCAACGTGAATAATATCCGCATCGTTAAAAAATCGAACCACATGTACAATCGCATCCACTTCGCGAATATGCGATAAAAATTTATTTCCAAGCCCCTCGCCTTTGTGCGCGTCTTTTACTAGCCCTGCAATATCTACAAACTCTATTGTAGTTGGTACCACTTTTGCGGATTCAGATAATACGCGAAGCTTCTCTAGTCGTTCATCTGGCACGGGCACCACGCCCACGTTCGGTTCGATGGTAGTAAACGGTACGTTACGCGCTGCAGCGGCCTGTTTTGTTAAAGCATTAAACAGCGTCGATTTCCCAACGTTTGGCAGGCCTACGATTCCGACCCTCAACATACAACCCCTCTTTTACGGAGGTAAATTTTTTTGTAGGTAAATGAATCCATACTTCTACGGACTTTCTGCCCGCAACAATTATTTTATCAACTGAATCTCGCAAAACTTTCTTTTTGTCTGCGATGTTCAGTGATTGTAAGACACTTTGAGCCTCTTTGTATAGTGCGTTGACCTGGGCACTGGTTATTTTGCCATACAGCTTCTTTCCAGCCTCTATTTGGCTGATTTGCGTTTTGTACCTCTTTATTAGGGCGCTCGTCTCTCTTTTTAGCGATTGCAGCTGTTCTAGCGTTACTGCGCCAGCGCCATAAGCTTTATTATATCTTTCTTCCTCTTCTTGAATGCGCTTTACTTTTGCTTGTATTCTCTCGGTCTCGGCTTCCGCAACATGGTTTCTTTGAGATTGGCTTTCTAGCCACGTTCTTGCGTAAGCTTTAAGGGTACTTGGATTTGCTAGGTACTTTACAAACGCCTCCCACAAAACGGGTTCTAGGGCACGAGCATTCACGCCAGCGGACGTACAATTGCTTTCAATTGGAAACTTATAAATACGGTCGGCACATCGGTAGTATAGGTTGCCATTGCCTCCAGGGTCTCCTACGCGCTTACTTCCGCATTCGCACCATACTAATCCGGACAAGAGGTATTCGTTCTTTCGGTTCTTTGTAGCGTATTTCTTATTGTAGTCTAGCTTCTTTAAGGATTTTCCATAAGTCTCTTCATCGATAATTGGTGGTACTTCGTAAGGAATCCATTTGTCGTACGGCTTCATGATTCGACTACTTTTTTTGAATTTCTTATATTTTTCATGCTTACGAGGTTTTTTAGGCTGGACTGCTTCTGATTTGTTGTAATATATAACGCCTTTTGCGTACGTGTCGCAGGACAGGATTCGGTTTAGCGTTCCTTTGCCCCATCGTTTTTTACCTTTTGGAGAGAGAATTCCTTGTTGGTACAAGCGTCGGGTGATTTCTCGTTTGCCGATGTCTTCCTCGGTAAACCATTCGTAAATCTTTCGAATAATTTCAGCCTCATCTTCACTTACGATATATTTTCGTATTTCCTCTCTTTGTTCGTTTGTTTTGCTTGGAATGCGGACAATTTCGTAACCGTAGAGAGCGTGCCCATTAATAACGGTAGTTTTTGCCTTGTAGAGCTTTCCACGTCTGAATCTTTCTGCAATTTTTATGCGTTCGTACTGATGAAACACTCCTTGCATCATTTGCAGCACTTTTTGCTCGGGCGTGTCAGCTGGTGCGTCGTGCAAGCTTATAAAATCAACCCATTTGTCTTTCAGCTCGTTAATGACGACTTCTTGTTGATACAACTCTCGGGAAAGTCGACCCCTGTCGTAGACGTACAATATTTGGAATCTTCCGCTTGCGGCTGCGTCTCGCATTTTATCTAATTCTGGTCGTTCAAGCATTGTCCCTGTCCAGCCATCGTCCACAAACGTATTCGTTTCCGACAAAGTGTGTCCGTCTCCACTAATACGGTCTTTAATCTCTTCAATTTGGCTCTCAACCGTTGCTTCTTTCTCTTGGCGAGCTGTTGATACCCGTGCGTACAGGGCAGCAACCCGCGACTTCTTGGACTCAGTATCAATGTTTGGACTTGTTGTCATGTTTCTGATTTAAATATGTATGTTCGTATTTTGTTCTCTATGAGTTATTATTGACCGTTTTTCGTTTCTTGGCTTGTGGAAAGTTCTAGGTTTTGTTCAGCAATCGCAAAAATGTAAGCAAGGGCTCGTTCAGTCAGCTTTTCTGAATCGGAACTCTCGGAATTTCTTATTACAATTTTTGGCGCTTGAACTTTTCTCATCGTTTTGTGTCTGTTATAGTATCCTTCAGGGATTAGGAGCACGGGGGAGTTAAAAGCCTGTGGTGAGGCATTTGACGTTCTCTCCAGAATGTCCGTTGTTTCTCGGCTGGAGATAACCGTCGCTCTAAGCAAGCTCCCCGCAGGGTCTTGCCCGTTCGTTCTGCAAGTGAGCCGACGGAATAAACGTGTAGCCTTGCAGATACCGCCTTATAGTTTCCTTCAGTGCATTTATCGCACGTATGGTCGTTATAAAGTCTTCGACACTTAGCTTGGCGTCCAGTAGGGCGTTGTCGAAGTTCGCCTGACGTTCCTTACCAGCGGGCTCTTGCCCTTCGTGAGTGACCTGTGTGTGCACACGCCAACCATGAGCGGAAAAATGCTGATAAATAAAAAATCTTATCTTTACGATAAGAGTTTCAGGAAAGACGGATGTTACTCCGTACACGATTATCTATGATTGTTTACGCAACTCTCATTAAGCCCGTATTGTATGAAACGATATAGTTTTGAACCCCGAGTTTTTTAACGGCAATTTCTTGCAATTGTATTCCTGCTTGGCGTACTGCTTCTCGCTTGCTCCTTTCTGGTTGGCTTTTTTTCCACTTATCAAGCCCGTGCTTGTCGGATATTGCATCCAATTCTTCGCAAAGTGCATCGTATAGGACAACTTCGCCAAGCTCGTGCTTTTCGTGCAGAATTTTAGCAATATTCGAATAGACATGTTTTCTGAACATGCCGTATGATACGTTCGTTTTATTATTTTTAATGGTAAATAGTTCGGGTATCTCGATAGAGCCGCTTCCATCCGTAGAGAGCATTTCTCCCGTGGGTGTAAAATCTATCGTTTGCTGCTCTTGCGCTCCGTGTAGGGCAGTTTTCGTTGCCCATAGAAGCCGTGAGAGGCTCTGTCCGCTTATTTGGATTCTGTAGGACTGTTTTCCTTTCGTTTGCAAGGCATATATCCCAAGTTCGGCTAAAGCGGCAATAGTTGATTCCGCTACATCGGGACTGCTCGGCTTTGTACCAGTCCTGCGGAATATGAGAATTGTCGACCATACATCTGGCTGCCCGTCTTCGTTTGCCCATATGTCATACAGGCGGCTTATTTGGGCATTTAAAAGACATAGCTCTACAGGGTCAATTGCTGCAAGGAGGGGCCCAAGCCCTTTCTTGTCTATTTTTTGGGAGTTTTGCTTCATAGGGCTGAAGAAAAAACAGTTAATTACGCTACATTATTTTAGGAGTTTCGAGATACTTTGCAGGATTTTTTCTTTCTGGCTCATCGCGTATTTTGCGTCTATAGCCTGTTTTAAGGCATTTCTATTGCAGTTAAGCAAAAGATTCTTTTCTTCTTTCTTTCTCGAAATTATCGCGAAATTGTAACACTGTTTCCTTACAGTATATTTCTTTCGAGAAAGTGAAAAGATTGCTTCCTCTAGCCAAAAAATCTCTTTTGAGGGATAATAAAAATACAATTTAAGATATTGCCTAAACTGACGTTTTTCGTCGGCATGGCGATAAAAGCCTATGTACATGTAAATGGTCTTCTGATGACCAGTACTGTACATAGGTCTATGCGGGAAACTGCATAGGGTTCACTCCGAAAGGGGTAGCCACTGGCTCGGGAGACCTTTCGTGTTTTCCGCCAGAGCTTATTCATAAGACAATGGCATGAAAACACATTCTTTTTTTAACAAGGTAGCTGTTACTACTGCGGTAATACTGTTAGTTGTCGTTACTATAAGACCTAACGCAGTAGTAGCTGCATACATTGATTGCACGTCTACGTCTTTCGATTTGTTCAATAAAACGTATACGTCCTGTAACACTACTGGGCTTAGTACTCCTACATACAATTCCTACTCTGATTACAGCTATTACCTTCGACAAAATCAATATCGAGAAGAGGCTCGCAATAATCTTCTGAAGCTCGAATTAGAGGCTCTCGCAAACAAGCTACGAGCCGAACAGAAGCAAGATAATGATGTCTTAAAATTACGCATTGACACTCTTACGCAGGACGTAAAAATTCTCTTTGCAAGAGTCTTTGGCAGACAGCCTACCGTTGGAGAGTCGAATTACTGGGTTTTGCGTGGGTACAAAGAAACTCTGAGCAACTTATCGCTTGAAGACAAGATGAGGTATTATCTTTCGCTCGGCAAGTCTACTCCCTCCACTTCAACAAGTCGAGTAACGGCAATATTGGCAGAATTTGGTACGGGAAATACGACGCGCATTGCCCCTTCTGTTCTTTCGGATGAAATTGCAAATCTTGCGGTCCCAGCTGTAGTTGAGCAAGAATTCAGAGCAGTCTATGGCAAGAAGCCGAATATTGGAGAAAGCGATTACTGGAAGCAAAGGGCACGTTCGGACAAGAAGAATCTTCCAGCGTTACGAGATGCCATGAAATATTGGTTAGCCCAAGGGTTTTCTCCCGTTCTCGAGAAAGGATATATTTACGCACCATTAGTGAAATAAGTTCTTTATGAAAGAGGCAAACTTTTCAAGTCACTCTACCGTATGATTTTCGAGCTTCTTACCGTTTTATTGGGGGTGTGGGTTATAGTAATCCACATCATATTGCATGATGAAA
This sequence comes from Candidatus Andersenbacteria bacterium RIFCSPHIGHO2_12_FULL_45_11b, assembly GCA_001817115.1. Taxonomy (GTDB): domain Bacteria; phylum Patescibacteriota; class Andersenbacteria; order UBA10190; family UBA10190; genus HO2-45-11b. Next base: position 6,249 of record MHHS01000047.1, on the reverse strand, counting down.
GAAAAAAGATAGCAACGTATGGTCGTTGGCTTGCTCACATTGAGCTCCTTCTCAAAAATCAAGGTTTATGGGAATACTCCGAGAAAAGCTTGGAGGAACGCAAGGGTGCTATAGGGCATGTCGAAAAAAGAGACGTATGAATAACGATTTATGGTATGAAGTACTAGGAGTATCTGAGGACGCTTCCGATAAAGAGGTCCGGAATGCTCGGGATAAACTGGCGAGAAGATATTTAAAAGAGGGGGATATCGCCAAGTTAACCGCGGTAAATGATGTATACCATTCCTTTAAGCGACGAATTCCCAGTAATGAATTTGATGGAGCTGGGTCTTGGCAAGGTTACAATCAAAGAACAGGTGTATGGAGACAAATTCTAAAACAAATAATGTTCTTTGTTTTAACCCTTGTCCTTGTCCCGCTTTCTATGGGACTATGGGCTATTCATCCACTCTTGGGCATTCTGGGGATTGTGTTCTTTATGTGGCTCGTGAAGAATAAATGGACTACAGAGTATTATTTTGGTTAAAGAAGATACGAAGCAATGAAATTGAGTTCCAAAGCACTATTTACGAAAAAACAATTCCCAGTATGGACGCTTCCAGTTATTATCATCCTGATTGGAGTGGCGGCGTATAAGGCAATGAGCATAGGGGAGTCTCAAAGGTTCACAAAAGATGATAATATGCCAGGCTACGTTGCCTATCCAGATATCAATGCATCACCCACTCCCTCGCCAACAGTAACGCCAGTGCCCAATATTGAGGCAACCGTAAAGCCACACATTTATATCGGCGGTAAGTTTGAAGTTATTGCACTCAAAAATGGAATAAACACGCTTGATTTGAATAATGACGGTATTATGGACATGGTGCTAAAAACCAGACGAGAAAATGGCACATCTCCTCATTGGTATAGTATGTATAACATTGCCATTCTATCGAAGGGTTTAACTTTTGATGAAGAAAGCCAACCATATTGGCACACAGTAACAACTGAAAACTATAGGGACGGAGATATACTGGAAACGCTATCAACATATGAAGGAGCTGACGGTTTCCTCCGAGAGACTTATCTTATCAAAGCTCCAAACCAGAAACCAGTTCTCGTAATGGCTGTACGAGATTTCGGCGAATCGTATGCGGATAAAGAGAAAGTGAGCTTTCATTTTTACGACTTGGAGCAAAATACTGAAGCTGATTGGGTAAGTGATTATTTCTATCGCTACAGGGATACGGCGGTTGCGGATAGGAAGTACGTTGATGTTCGGGAAGCAATAGCACAGGAGCTTGCCAAGAGATACTAATGGGGATAGTCTCGAACCATGATGGATGGGCATTCTGGTATCAGCAATGATGAGAAGAATCGTGGTGGCGACCAGCGTTTCGACCTTGTATTATCCTTATTAAAGGATTCGTACGGCTCAAGGGATTTTATCATCCATGCCACCTCTCATGTAATGAATTTCTCAAGCTCTTTTAGTCCCGAAGTATTTTTACAGCGAATAGGCTACCAGCACTTTGGAGGCAACTGCCCCTATCATCATAACAGTTGCCTGTGGCTTCATCTCGCTAGTTTTGAGCCCGATTCTGATGGCCGTGGATTTTTCGATGCTGAACGATACCACACTATTTTTAAAGGGCACGCTGCAGTGTTGGGGGATGTCTATGCTAGTTATCAAGCCGCTGTAGATAAACTACGCGTATCCCGAACCCATGAAATTGACCTTTTTCCAGAGCTAAGCCAAAGAGTAGTGCCAACTATTGCCGCTGACCCAAATGTTCTCCCTGATTGGGTAGTGTCAGCCATGTCGAACCGTTTTTCAGAAGTTACAAGTGAAATAGCAACTTTACAAGCTGAGCAAGGGCGACTTCTGAGCATCGCTGGGCTATTGTGGCAAAATGATGCTTTGTTGGAAGAAGCTGTTCATAATGTTTTTCAGAATTTTGGTTATAGAGCGCAACGCACTCCTCAAGGCGAAACTTATGACATTGAGGTGGAGCTAGATGCGGAACGAAAGCTTATTATTGAGGTAACTGGTCTGACGGGTGCCTTGAAAAAAGATTCGGGCAAGATTTCCCAAGTGCTTCAAGTTATACAAAAGCACAAACGAGATACGGACAGGGTAGTAATTGCTCTTAATAACCATCGTACCGAACCACTGGCGGAAAGGCCCATACAAGACGCAGTAACAAAAGATGCTCTTGCGCTACTGACGGGTATGGGGGTTGTGATTGTAACTACTCCCGACTTGTTTAATATATGGCAAGAATCGCAGAGTAATCTGGATTATGCCAAGTCTCAAATTGAGCAACTGTACGCAACTGAAGGTGGCATCTATAGCAAAACCGCATAAGAAGAAATGATATGCTATTACAGCGAAGATTATTAATACAACTTGAAAACTACAGGATTAAAAAGAACAAGAATCCTACCCGAGGTGAGCTTGTAGAAATGATATCAAAAGGCATATGGCCTCGTTGGAATTACTTTTCTTTAAAAAACGATGCATTTAAGCGCAAGATTGATATAGTGCTAGGGGATTGCATACGAGGAACCTACGAGTTCGCAACTGAAGATGAGGGCGGAAAAAACCTTTTGGTAACATTGGCAGGGCGAGAGTTCATCGAAAAATCCAGGTTATTTGAGGAGATTCTTAAAAGGCACAAAAGAACCTCAGAGTTTCTTACTGGTGGTGCTGTTGGAGCTGTTATTGGTTGGGTTTTTTCTAAGCTGGGTCAATAAAGGATTGGACGAGAGTGAATAATTCTTCCAGTTTCCTGCGCTCTTTCGGTTATTATTCGTCTTTTTCTCGGCTTAGGTGTCGGAAAGCTAAACATCAGCACTAAAGGAGGGGTAGTAATTTGCGCGTTCCAATCTTCAATGACATGCACGTACTGTACGGAAAATGGGATGGTAAGTCAAAAACCTCGCCTTGCAATCTCCTTCTCAAACTGTTCAAATGTTTGTATGCCCGCTATGAAAACCCGTTCAGATGCTTGGGAGCTTCTGAATAAATATACGAAGAATCAAAATCTTATTAAGCATGGCCTAGCCGTAGAAGTTGCCATGCGGTTGTATGCTCGAAAATTTCAAGGCGACGAAGACGTGTGGGGAATAGTCGGCCTTCTGCATGATTTTGATTATGAGAAATATCCCACGTTAGAAGAGCATCCATATAAAGGTCAAGAAATACTCGAAGCGGAAGGATTTTCTGAAGAAATTAGAAGAGGAATTATGGCTCATGCTCCCCATACGGAAACGCCAAGAGAGACAATGATGCATAAAGCTATATTCGCAGTTGATGAGTTGTCTGGGTTCATCGTCGCCGTTACTCTTATTCGTCCAACGAAAAAAATAGCGGATGTTGACATCCAATCTGTTCTCAAGAAGATGAAACAGAAAGGCTTCGCACGAGGAGTAAGCCGGGAAGATATTATGCAGGGTGCGCAAGAATTAGGAATTTCATTAGAGGAGCATATTGCGAATGTGCTGGAAGCCTTGCAGGGAGTTGCAGGAGAATTGGGATTATAGAAATTTCCGTTTCTCGTGAAGCGCTTCTATTCTAATAGGGAGGTATACTGCATAGCATATGCGGTTTGATATTGGAAGGTTTATTCCGCGCGGCAGCATGGTGCTATGGATTACGACGCTGGGGTCGTACATATTAGGATTGCTGCGCGACCGGGTACTGGCTCATGCCTTTGGCGCATCGTCTTATTTAGATAGCTATTATGCAGCATTTTTAGTTCCCGATTTTATATTCAACGTATTGGTTGCAAGCGGTATCGCAGCCGCAGCAGTGCCGTTATTTGCGCAGCTGTATACAAAAAGCCACAAGCATGCATATGAATACATGAATTCCTTGTTGAGCGCCGCAGTGGGCACGATGATTATTGCGGCGATTATTCTGTTTGTGTTCGCATCTCAATTAAGCGGCTTGGTTGCTCCGGGATTAGATGCCAGTGCGCATGTGCTGGTGACGCAGATGATGCGCGTATTGGCGCTATCTTCGATTTTGTTTGCAGCATCGAATGCATTCGGTGCCATGCTGGTAGCTCAGAAGAAATTTATATTTTATGGAGTCTCTCCTATACTATATAACTTGGGAATTGTTGGTGGCGCTCTCGTATTGGCGCCATCGTTTGGTATTATGGGTGTGGCGTACGGAACGGTATTCGGTGCGTTTTTGCATATGTTGGTGCGATGTATCGATGCGCTGCATAGCGGATGGAGATTTGAAATCGCGCTGAAATGGTGGCGTACCGCAGAGATGAAGCAGACATTGCGCTTGATGGTTCCTAAAATGGTAGGACATCCTGTTGATTTGGTTACGTTTTGGCTATTTACGAGCCTAGCTTCGCTTTTGGCGGTTGGCTCTATTACTGCGCTCAACTTTGCTCGTAATTTTCAAAGCGTTCCGGTGAGTATGATCGGCATTGCGATGTCGACTGCAGTATTCCCTGCTTTAGCAGAAGCGCGGCTGAAGTCTGCGCAAGAACTTCGAGCATTGTTGAACCGAACGGCCGGTGTGATTTTAGTATTGAGCTGCCTAGCTGCACTTATAATGTACGCACTGCGCTATCAGATCATAGCTGTATTGCTGGGCGGCGGTTCGTTCGGTAGCGACGCAGTTGCTCTTACAGCGCTCACGCTTGGAATATTTTGCTTATCTATTCCTACGGAGTCTCTTAGTCATTTATTTGCACGCGCTTTTTATGCAACGCAAAATACTGTTACCCCTGTCGTTTTTAGCGTTATAGGATTGCTCATAGCGGGGGGAAGTGCATATATGCTGATGGGGAAAGTTGGTATTGCCGCACTCCCGTTAGGCTTTTTTCTTGGGAGTTTTGTTAAAACAGCGGGGCTGTGGGCGATGTTTTTGCGTACGACAGCTAACCGACAATAAGGACGACTTTGCTGCCAAGTTCAATATTGCCATCGGGCCGCCAGTCGTGGATAGCATTCATGATTGTCTGTTGATTGTATAAAAAGTCCGCCCCGTGGCGAGTACCCGGATCGTTTGTAATGAATTTGTTGTCAGCGGTATATCCTTTGATGACAAGCATGTGGTATATAGGCCCTGGCTGCTGAAAGTATGGATTGCCAAGTTCGCGCCCGGCTACTGGCACAATGACAAGCTTCTTTGCAGCGATTGCATTTTTGATATCTTGAATGCTCGGATTCTGCATGACCTTAATGTTGGTATATTTAAAATATTCTTTAAAAATTATCGCGGTTTGTGCAATTGTTGTATCTTTGTAATATCCGAATTTCTTATCTTCAAAAGCTTTAATTTTAAGCAACGCGGTGTTTGCAAACGCGGTATCTGGGATGGTTGTGTTTTTTACGTAGCTCATCGCCATGAGCACTGATGCTTCTTCGCAGAAGTTTTCATACGGTTCGTTCCAATTCGCATCTGGAGCTTGTACGGTAAATGGAACAGCCAGGTTTGCTTGCGTTGCAATGTTCGCAGGGGTTGGTGTCGGAGTTGGAAGTTGTGGGGGTATTGAGCTGCGTGGCTGCTTAGTAGGAATTGGCGATGGAGTAGTTGGCTGATAGGGTACGGCAGTTGGAAGTGTTGATTGTTCTAGCGAGCGCGCGATATCGATACGTTTGTTCCAAGTAAAAGCGCCTGCTGCAATGATGGTTATAGCGATGCTGCCTATTAATATGTATTTTGAGCGTACGCGCATGGTGTGTTGCTTTCACTATACAGACAACGTGGCGGATACAACAAGGGAGACTTTTTTTATTTTTTTACAATTTCTATATCCATAAAACTGCCGAAGCGGGGGGATATGCGCATCAGCGCAGTATCGAGGCCAATGGCAAAGCGGAGTGTTGCGCGGGAAATAAGGGTCCATGATTTTAATCCGCCAGAGAGCCAATATAGTAAAGGAGTGTTAGGGGAGACGCTTGCAATAGTTAAATAGGGAAACTTGGCGAGAAAAGTTTTGCGATCTCTGAAAAATATTATCCATGCAAGCGCAGCATTACCGTCTCTGTACGGGTTATGGGATGCAAACTGCCACGCAGGAGTTTTTGGGAGCCAAGGTTCATGATGCAACCATTTATATATAGGAGCTGAGATAACGCCTGGATAGTGGTCTACAATCAATATTCTTCCACCTGGAACAAGGCATCGTTGTGCTTCCTGAAAAAAGAGTTCTGCATCTGGAATATGATGCAAGGTATTGAGCATGAAAATTGCTCGCAGGTAGTTGTCTGGAAAAGAAAGTTTTCTTGCAT
>MHHS01000046.1:2036-5174 GCA_001817115.1 Candidatus Andersenbacteria bacterium RIFCSPHIGHO2_12_FULL_45_11b | reverse complement strand
AGAGTATCGGGTAAAAAACGAGGATTTGAAAATATTATTAGGTGAAATTAAAAAAATTCTTCCAACGTTTTCAAGGGTTACATTTGAGCATGTGCCGAGAAGTAAAAATGCCCATGCGGATAAGTTGGTAAACGTTGCTCTAGACGCAGAGAAATAGCAAAAACCTCGCTGTACGCGAGGTTTTTACATAGTTGCTGATAGGCTGTAAGCCGGATTCTGTCATTGAAGATAATCATCTGTCTTGCACCGTCATCGCTGACGGTATCTTTGCCCTCTACCTGTCCCGCCGAGGCGGGACGTCTTGAGGTTGCACCAGGTGGGGTTTGCACCGCGCGTATATTGCTATACGCCCGCGTGGGCTCTTACCCCACGATTTCACCATTGCTTAGGCCCTTCGACAAGCTCAGGGTAAAGCTGTATGTTTCTGTTGCGCTCTTAGCCCCGCTAAGCGGGTTCCCTGTCCTTGCGGACGGCAGGCGTTACCTGTCACCTTTTTTAGTGGTGTCCGGACTTTCCTCCCTGTTACGGGCGATTATCCACCCATCAGCAGTCTGAATGGTACAGAAAAAACGCCATTTGTCAATCTTGCTACCTGGCGTATAATGCATGACATGAAACGGTCTGAATTGTTTTTCGGTGCGATGCTGGTGCCGATTGATTTTATGATGCTTTTGACTGCGGCGGCCGCAGCGTATTATGTGCGTTTGAGTGAATTGGTGCGAGGGCTACGCCCAGTAGTGTTTGAGGTCGATTTGCCCTTTTCGCAATACATGCAGCTGGCAAGTATTGTTTCCTTCGTTATTATTTTTGTGTTTGCTGCCCAAGGGTTGTATGCAATGCGTGTTACGCGCAAAGCGTTTGATGAAGTGACGCAAATATTCTCTGGAATTTCTCTGGGGCTCATGATTATTATTTTGGGTATCTTTTTGCGTGCCGAGCTATTTCAATCCCGATTTATTTTGATTATCGCATATGTGTTCGCATTTTTATTCGTATCGTTTGGGCGAGCAATGATTCGCGAACTGCAGCATGTGCTTTTACAAAGAGGGTTAGGAGTGCATCGCGTAGTCCTTGCGGGCAATGGTCCATTTGCAACGGAGCTTGCAGCGCTTTTTACGAAAAATCCAGATTTAGGATATGTGGTTGTAGGGGAATTGAGTAATGTGGAATGGAGCGCGTTGCAACACATTTACGATCGGCATGGTTTAGATGAAGTTATTCAAACCAATCCTATGCTGCCCGACGAAGATAATTTGGTGTTACTAGATTTTTCGGAACAGTATAAAATCGACTACAAATATGTTCCAAATATTTTTGAAACACATGCTATTAATGTTCGATATCGGCAAATTGGAACAGTGCCGCTTCTTGAGTTGTCTCGGACGTCGCTCGATGGGTGGGGGCGTATTGCAAAACGCGTGATAGATGTTGTAGGCGCTAGTATTGGTATTGTGTTGCTTTCCCCCCTCCTACTTCTTGTTGCAGCGCTTATTAAGAGAGATTCCAAGGGGCCGGTATTTTATACGCAAATACGAGCTGGGCGAACTATGATGCCATTTGAAATTATTAAATTTAGAAGCATGTACGCGGATTATTGCGTAGGAACTAAGTATGGAGGGAAGAAAGCGGAACGAAAATACAACGAACTAAAAGGGAAAGCGAATGAGCGCAGCGGACCATTATTTAAGATGCGGAATGATCCGAGGATTACTAAGATAGGGAGAATTATTCGCAAGCTTCGAATCGATGAACTGCCTCAATTGTTTAATGTGTTGCGCGGAGAAATGAGTCTTATCGGTCCACGCCCGCATTTGCCGGAAGAAATTGCCCAATATGCAAAGGTGCATCGCAAGTTGTTTGCTATAAAGCCTGGTATGACTGGAATGGCTCAAGTTGCAGGAAATGCAGGGTTAACATTCGAAGAAGAGGCAAAGCTTGATATTGCATATATAGAAAATTGGTCGTTGCGGCTGGATGGCGTCCTGTTAATAAAAACTTTGCTTATTTTGATTTCTGACAAGAACGCGGTGTAATGATACATATGCGAGTTTGCATTGTACATGACTATCTTACTCATCTAGGAGGAGGGGAGCGAGTGCTGGAAGCGCTCGCGGAGGCATTCCCCAATGCTCCCATTTTTACGCTTGTTTATGACGAGGTGAATGTCCGTCTCACTATCGATCCTCGAAGAATTCGTACATCCTTTCTCCAAAAATTTCCTGGAGCAAAACGATCGCATCAATATGTACCGCTTGCGATTATGCCGCTGGCGATAGAGCAGTTTGATTTTTCTGCGTTTGATGTGGTGATTTCCAATACGCATGGATTTGGCAAAGGGATTGTCTTGCATCCAAATACTTTGCACGTGTCGTATTGCTTAACTCCTATTCGATATGCATGGGATGGGAGTCACCGGTATGTTCGGGAGTTTTCTCCGGGTGCGCTATTTAAAAAATTTGCTCCTCACGCAATTTCCTATATTAGAACTTGGGACTTTTTTGCTGCGAAGCGCGTACATGCATATATCACAATTTCGAATTATGTGTCCCGCAGAATAAAAAAATATTATGGTATGGATGCGGATGTTATCTACCCGCCCGTTGACATAAACAGATTTTCCGCAGATGCAGGTGAGAAGCGATATTATGTTATTGTGTCGAGATTGGTTCCATATAAGCGAGTCGATCTTGCCGTGCATGCTGCGAATTCGCTGGGCATTCCTCTGAAGATTGCGGGAGTGGGGCCAGAATTGGATCGATTGCAGGAAGTTGCGGGGAGTACGGTAGAATTTTTGGGATTTGTTCCTGACGAAGATCTTCCGAAGCTATATCGGCACGCGCATGCATTGCTTTTTCCTCAGGAAGAGGATTTTGGTATTACTCCGCTGGAAGCTGCTGCATCTGGGATTCCAACAATTGCATATGGAGCAGGGGGAGCGCTGGAAACAGTCGTGCCGAACGTTACGGGGGTTCTCTTTTCCGAGCAAACAAGCGAAAGCTTGTGCGGCGCGATACGGACATCTCAAAGTATAGTGTGGGATCCACAACGTATTCGAGATCATGCCCTGAGGTTTTCAAAAGAGCGATTTATCCGCGAAATACAAGCGGCTGTTTATGAGGCATGGCGTCAGTTTTGCAA
>MHHS01000046.1:0-1997 GCA_001817115.1 Candidatus Andersenbacteria bacterium RIFCSPHIGHO2_12_FULL_45_11b | reverse complement strand
GTTTCGAGCACTGAACCGGGCGTTGCCGCTTATTTGCGCCGCGGGTATTGCCGCAGCTGGGCTTGGATACGGGATTGCTCGAAAAATTCCCCCATCATACGAAGTGCATTTTTCATATATTGTGGCTTTGCAAGAGCGCGATACGTCGCCGGGATTCCGATATGATGGATACTATGCGCTATCGGGAACGGAATTATTTTCATCCACACTTGCGTCGCTTATTGCTTCTCCGGAAATGATTGTGCAAGCGTATCAGGAAGCAAAGCTTCCTGTTAGTACGCAGGATCCATTTGCACTCACCAAGCGCGTGCGGGCGCAAAAGGCAGCTTCGCAGCTTGTGCAGATAACGATAATTGATAGCTCTCGGGAAAAGGCAGAAGTATTGGCAGCGGCCGTTGGGGATGTGGCGCAACGTACGGTTCGTCACTACAATGCAACAAATTCAGATAGTGATCAATTCTCCATCACTTCCACTACTCCATGGACGGGCGTGGTGCGAGTATCTGCTATTCCTGTAGCAATTATTACGGGAGTGTTTAGTAGTATTGTTGCGGCAATGGTTGTGTTGTTCAAAGAGGCGCTTAAGCGGGGAAAACAATAAGAGATATGCACATAGCCATTGATGTTCGGTCATTAATGGAGGGGCGCCATAGCGGAGTTGAGGAATATACCACCCGCATGATTGATGCTATGTCGCGCGTTCGGTCGAAGCATCAGTATCATTTGTTTTATAATGCCGCAAAGCCAGTGCAGTTGCCGTTATTTCGCAAAAACGTTTCCGTGCATGCTTTTCGCCACCCTAATAAATTATTCAATACATCGCAATTACTGTTTAGGTTTCCTAAATGGGACCGTATAATCCCTGTTCCTATAGATGTATTTTTTGTTCCTAATCCGCGTCTCATTCCGCTTACGCACGGCAAGCCGTTCGTAACAGTTGCACACGATATTTCATATGAACGATTTCCAGAATTTCTTACCTGGAAGCGAAAATTATGGCACATCGCAATGCAGCCGAAGTCATTGCTTGCGCGCTCAAGTCATATTATTGCGGTATCAGAGCATACTAAAAACGATATTATAGAACATTACAGGATTAATAATAATCGTATCAGCGTTGTGTATCCTGGCGTGCCAGATGCTCCCGCCGCATTGCCAGTAGACGTGCATCGTATTCGAATAAAATATCGTCTTCCTAATCAATTCATTTTATTTTTTGGAGCCTTAGAACCGCGAAAAAATATTCCAGCAATTATTACGGCGTTTTCTGCAATTGCAGACCGCGTACCCCACCATTTGGTTATTGCGGGAGAGAGCGGTTGGAAATCGCAGGCAATCACTGATGCAATAGCGCGATCTCAATATAAAGAGCGCATTCACGTTATTGGATTTGTGGAAGAACAGGACAAAGGTGCGCTATATGCTGCCGCAGATCTATTTATTTATCCCAGTTTTTACGAAGGGTTCGGGTTTCCGCCACTAGAGGCTTTAATGGCCGGCACTCCAGTCGTTGTGTCGTTTAACGCATCGCTTCCAGAGGTAGTAGGCCAGTGGGCAACATTAATTGACCCATATAACACTCCGCAATTGGCATTAGTTCTCGCTGAATTACTGCGAACCCCGAAACGCGTACCTCTTAATGTTCGCAAACAGATTCTCGAAAAATATTCGTGGGAAGAGTCTGCTGGCAAAGTAGTGGATATTTTGGAGAGTGTAGTGTCATTCCGGGCTTGACCCGGAATCCAGAAGGAGGGGAAACTCTCCCATTTTCGCCAAAAACCGCATTATATTGCTACTTTCTTAAAAACAGTTGACAAAATAAGAACTATGTAATATCATATAAACAGTGTAGGTGTGATAATTTTCGGTTCCGCCTGACCTTTTTAGAGGAGTTGAGAAATGAGCAGTATCGTGTTTGGTGCGAACGTGCCCGTTGTGACTGTGCAGTTCCTTTTTTCGAACGAGGACTTGGTTCCGAGGATGCTTCGAGAAAAAAG
>MHHS01000045.1:12262-13970 GCA_001817115.1 Candidatus Andersenbacteria bacterium RIFCSPHIGHO2_12_FULL_45_11b | reverse complement strand
TACGTGAACGCTGCGAAAGCGCTGCTCCGGATGCCCAAGCGCATCCATCATTTGCTCCATTACCGCAAGCCCGGGTGCAATCCCAAATCTTTGTAAGCCATATAAATACTTCAGATGGTCATCCATACTGCAAGCTAGCATACGAAATAGGGGCAAAATATGCCAATTGCAAAAAACACACCCCCATGAAACAATCATCGTATGAAATCATCCCTCCCCATCGAATCATTCGCTCCGCCCTATGCCCCCGACCCGTATACGCAAGATGAAGCCTGGAACGTATCCCCCTTTTTCACGAATTTAACATCTTCCGTGTACGTACCGCTTATCTCTTCTCCAGAAGTAATCGGTGCACTGTGCTCCCGAACAAGTCGGGCAGCGGACGATTTGCGGCTTATCTTCTTAAAAGAATACGTGCAACCGTTTTTAGAAGATGCTCAAGGAGACCAAGAGCAAGCACAATACGGCAAAACACTCAAAGAATTCATCGATTTTTTGCATACTCACCCCACCGAATCCATTTTCTCTAACCCGAAAGCTCGCTCATTTTATGCAAAGTGGCTGGCACAATATGGCGACGACTCTATCGCGCAAATGGCCGGCATGCATGTGGTATTTTCCAGCTTATCCCAGCTTGCAATCAAGCAATTTGAAGACCAGCGCATTGGGTTAGCCCCTATCGAAAAATCAACGAGATACGTTGATTACTCGCAAAAAGTAAACGGTTCCTACCGATACTATACCGACCCAACACTGGCGCAGCTTGGACTGGAAACGCAATACAAAGCGGCGATGGATACATTATTCGAAACATATACTAGTTTAATCCCGAAACTATCCGCATATCTCACCTTGCAGTTTCCAAATGAAACGCAAAGCGTTATCGAGAAGAAGGCATTTGATACGGTGCGCGGCCTGCTGCCCGTTTCCACGCTTTCTCAAGTTGCATTTTTCGGCAACGGCCAGGCATTTGAATATTTAGTGAGCAGATCTGCCCGCCATGCACTCGGCGAAGTCCGCTGGGCGGCAGAACAAACGTATCAGGAATTATATAAAGTAACGCCATCGTTTTTGCGTCGGGTAAAAGATGAGGAAAGCAAAGATAAGGTGCAGTCGTATCAAGATTATCTTTCCCAAAAAACTGCGCGCGTATCCCCATTTGTACCAGCCGCGCTGCATGAACGAGAAAAAAATAAGCCAGCAGTATCGCTCGTTGAATACGATAAAGACGGGGAAAACAAAATTATTGCAGGAATTTTATACAACGCAGACACGAATATCGCATCATGGGAAGCCACATATGCATCAGTGCGCGCTATGCCAGAAAGCGAAAAAAGAGCAATCCTCGCAGCATACTTAGGCAACAGAACACAGCGCTGGCAAAAAGTGGGCCGTGCATTTGAGAACGCATACTTGCGGTACGACATCCTCATTAACATTGGCGCGTGGAGAGACCTGCACCGCCATCGCATGCTCACCCAGCAACGCCAGCTCTTCACTATTGTGCACGGACACGATACTCCCCAAGAACTCATAGATGCCGGCCTCGACCAACCATACCGCGACGCCCTCCACAAAGCAGCAGCAGTATACCGAGCAATTGCGCAGCACGACCCGATTCTAGCGCAATACGCAGTCCCAATGGCATATAAAGTAAGATTCATGCAATGGACGAACGTGCGGGAATGTTTTTGGGAAATGGAACTGC
>MHHS01000045.1:237-12158 GCA_001817115.1 Candidatus Andersenbacteria bacterium RIFCSPHIGHO2_12_FULL_45_11b | reverse complement strand
ATGGGAGAATACGACTTTGCTCGCAGAGGCCAAGAGGAAAAGATACAAGAGAAATTGAAGGCGCTGGAAAAGATGGCGGTGTGATCACCCTCATTGCCGCAATTGACCCGAACAACGTAATTGGCAAGTCTGGCAAAACGCCGTGGCATATTCCGGAAGAATTAAAACTATTTAAAGAAATAACATACGGCCATGCGATTATCGTCGGCCGAAAAACGTATGAGTCTATCGGACATACATTACCAGGTAGAAGAATGTTTGTGTTGTCGCGAACGGTTCCCCTCCTTACGAAGGAGGGGTTAGGGGAGGTTAGTCGCGACGCCGTACCCCCTCTAACTCCCCCTTCTAAAGGGGGAGAAATTACGTTCTGCTCCTCCATTCAAGACGCGCTCGAAAAAACAAAACAAGAACGTTCGGTATTTGTTATAGGCGGCGGCCAGGTGTATGCTCAAATGATGCCGTTCGCACACGAAATGCGCATCTCGCACCTTCACGCGGAATATCCAGGAGATGTATATTTTCCCCACGTCCCTCTTCAGGTGTGGCAGGAATTATCTCGAATTGAATACCCGCTTTTTACCCATATTCATTACGTACGCAATGACAACACCCCTGCAAAAAACTGATGCAAAAGTATTTCGATTAATCCAAAAAGAAGAAAAGCGCCAGCAGGAAACTCTTTCTATGATACCGTCGGAAAATTGGTTTTCTCCATCTGTTCGAGAAGCAGTGGGTTCCGTTTTTTCTCATAAATATGCAGAAGGAAATATCGGATCTAGATATTATGAAGGAACAGATATTGTAGACGAATTAGAAACTCTTGCAATCGACCGAGCGAAAAAAGCATTCAATCTTCTAAGGTCATGGGGCGTAAACGTACAGGCACTTTCCGGAAGCAGCGCCAACCTTGCAGTGTATCTTGCACTCCTGCAACCTGGGGACACCATCTTGGCTATGTACTTGCCTGATGGCGGGCATTTATCGCATGGGTGGTCGTTTGAACCCGATGCGAAGAAGCGAGAAAAAGAAGTGAAATCAGGCTTGCTTGTATACACCGGCGGAAGCAAAAAAGTGAATATCACTTCGCTTCTGTATAATCCGGTTCAATATAAGACAGATCCGGACACATCACAGTTCAATTACAAGGAAATCGAAAAAATCGCACTGAAATATAAGCCAAAACTTATTATCACCGGAGGCACCGCATACCCGCGCATCATCAATCATCGCAAAATAAAAGCGATTGCGAAAAAAATCGGTGCGTTCTATATGGCAGACGTCGCCCACGAAGCGGGCTTAATAGCAGGCGGAGCGTTCCCTTCTCCTGTCGGAATCGCAGACGTAGTAACAATGACGACGCACAAAACGCTCCGCTCCGGGCGAGGCGCCATTATTCTTGCAAAACAAGATTTGATCGAAAAAATTAACCGAGCAATTCTGCCTGGCTTACAGGGCGGCCCGCACAACCATAATATTGCGGGAATCTGCGTGGGCTTAGGAGAAGCTGCAAAGCCTGCATTTAAAAAATATGCGGCGCAAATCATAAAAAATACCTCTGCACTGGCAGATGCGCTGAAAGCTCAAGAATTCAAATTAGTGACAGACGGATCTGACAAGCATTTCGTTCTTATTGATTTATCGCAAGAGCCCATACTTGGCAGACCGTTCGCGCGAATTCTGGCGCATGCGGGAATTACTACTAATTACTCTACAATGCCGTGGGATGCTCGGCCTCCTCGCAACCCATCAGCACTGCGCCTTGGCACTCCCGTGCTTACAACTCGCGGAATGAAAGAAAAAGAAATGGCGCAAGTTGCACAATGGATTAGAGAAGCAATGAATATCGCAGAGCCGTGGAAAGAACTTTCGTTCGAAAAATTAGAGCAGGAAGTTATCAAATCAAAAGACGTAAAACAAATTGCAAAAGAAGTAAAAGACCTTTGCAAAAAGTTTCCGCTGCACTAATATAGCGTCATGGCCTACTTCATGACCCAGTGGTATATATTCCACGATCTTACCGATCAGGAGGTTTTGGATATCCAAAAAAATCTAAGAGAAATCGGTGCGCAGCATGACATGAACGGCCTTATCTTGCTTGCCAGCGAAGGATGTAATGGAACAGTTGCAGGAACAGCAGAAGCCATTGAAACTATTCGGGCATATCTCACCGAGCAATTTGCTGCTATATCTTTTCAAGATTGGACGAGCGACGTAAGGCCGTTTAAGAGGTTTAAAGTAGATATTCGAAAAGAAATCGTTGCATTAAAACATGAGGGAATTCTCCCAAGCGGCAACTCAAAGCATATTAGCCCGAAACAATTTCACGAGATGATCCAGCGCGAAGATGTAACGGTACTAGATACGCGCAACGCATACGAAACAAACATAGGAACATTTGAAAACGCTATCGACCCGAAACTGAATTCATTTCATGAATTCCCGAACTACGTAGAGCAAAGCAATATACCAAAAGACAAGCCCGTGCTTATGTACTGCACGAGCGGCATCAGATGCGAAAAAGCGTCGGAAGAAATGGCACATCAAGGGTACAAAGAGATATATCAGCTCGACGGCGGTATTACGAATTATTTAAAAGAGTATCCGGAAGGAAAATGGAATGGCGAATGCTTCGTATTCGATCATCGCGTTGCCCTTGATTCCGCGCTCCTGCCAAGCAAGCGGTACAGCCTCTGCCCAAAGTGCGGAAACCCTGGCGACGTGAAAACCGCATGCACAGCATGCAATGCGCAATGCAAACTATGCGCCGATTGCCTCAAACAAGCCCCTCCAGCATGTTCCAAGCGATGCCGCCACGAACTCACCCAAAACGCATTTGACAAGAGTGGAAAATAGGAGTATACTTATGGGAGTTTGAGGATCTCTTCAGTCTGCTTTAAGAAAGGAAGTCGAGGTGCGTAATGAGAATTTATGTTCATCGATGTACATGCGAGCGGTGCCAGGCGGCCCAAATGGATTTGAATGATGCGGAAACTCCATTTGCGTTCGCTACGCTGCAATCGCCATGGCGACCATTGCCCCAATGGCAACAACTGGCTGCCACTCGCGGCGATGAACTACAGGAACGGGACAGGCGACCCTGCCCCACGCACGCAGGGCTTTCAATAGCCCACTAACATCAACACGCAACACAAAACAAAGGAGAACACATTGGAACCCTCTTACTAACAACCCCGGAAGCACACGTGCTTGCCGGGGTTTCACTTTTTACTCACTTCCAGGATTTTTCAATTTCCGCTTTTACCAGAGACGGGGAAACTTTGATAGCCTTCTCAAGAATCGTATGCTTTGCGTTCTCCGTTTTTGCGTTCCTGTACTTTCCCCGCAACTGGGCAAGCTTGTGTTTTCTTCGCTGCCTGATCTTCTGTTCTGTTGTTCGTGGTTGAGACATTTCCCTATAATACGCAGGCTCGCACAATTTTGTCAATATCGTGCGCTGAAGCCGCCCCTGCAACTATGTTTCCGATTCCTTCGCACAGCGGAGCATGCACCTTTTTTTGCTGCAGCAATTCCAGCATCTGCGGAAGAGAGCTTGCCCCCTCACTGACCGTAATGCACTCCCCTGACTGCACAATTTCATGCCCCACTTTGCAGTTTCTGGAATGAGGAGAAAACCCAGTAGCAATCAAATCGGCTAACCCCGCCCCAGTGAGCGCTGTTTTTTCATTCCCGCCGAACGCAATAATGATAGCAATCATTTCTTGCACTGCAACGCGCACAAACCATCCGCGAAAGTTGCTCCCAAGCACCATTGCCTCTACCATTCCTAAACCAATCGAATAAATATTCTTCAGCACCCCGGCCAGCGCAACGCCATGCATATCAGAAGAATATTCTAACTCGAGAAGCGTTCCAGAAAACAGGGTTGCAACACGATCATACGCACTGCGATCCGCAACAGCCAGCACAGTAAACGCAGGAAGCCCTTGCGTAATTTCCGCTGCAAGCATCGGACCATGCATCAGCGCAGCATGCGCATCGCCCCCAAATACATCAATCAAAACTTCATCGCTCGTTTTTAGAGTACGCTCTTCTATCCCCTTCGTAGGAGAAATAATCACGGTATCAGAAGAAATAAACGGCAGCACCGATTGCGCTGCTTCGCTCAACGCCCACGAATTAACGCACAGAAAAACTATTTCCGCATCGCGCACCGTCTCCTCTAGGGAGAGCATGCCAGGCACGCGCGCAGCATCAATATCCCACAGCGCAATTGCAACATCCACTTGAGCGCGCAGCATGCCACAGATAGCCATGCCGAAGTTACCTGCCCCTATAATCGCTACCTTGTGCATATATTGCATACTACTATAAACTGGAATAATGCATAAAGGATTTGTGGCAATCTCATTTATCGGCCTTGCAGTGGCAGGATATCTGTTCATTATCTATACTTCCCCTATTCCCGTCACTTGTATTGCCGGGGAAGGGTGCAAAGCAGTACAGGCAAGCCGTTATTCCTCATTTTTCGGCATCCCCACTCCCGCGTACGGAATCGCATATTACCTCGCATTAGGCATTCTCGGAGCACTATGGACCCCGAATTGGACAAAACAATTCCGGCTCATGCTCGTGATCCTTACTTCCAGCGGACTGGCCGTTTCTGTATTCCTTTCCTACTTAGAAGCATACGTAGTGCAAGCCTGGTGCTCGTGGTGCATATCTAGTGCCATATTAACTATTATTGCATTTGCCCTTACTTGGAAGGTAGTATCTACATATGACACTCACATCTGACGCAAAATTTGTTATCGGAATTTTACTTGCCACATGCATTGTTATCGGTGCCGGCGCATGGCTCACGCAACTGCGCGCAAAACCTGCACCAGCACAATCCGTTCCTGCATCGCTCGCAGATCGCCTCGTACGATCTGATTCCGCAACAAGCGGCCCCGCCGATGCAAAAGTTACGGTAGTAGAATTCGGCGATTTCCAATGTCCCGCTTGCGGATCGCTTCACCCTGCGCTCAAACAAGCAATGCAAGACTATCAAGAACAGTCGGTACGGTTCGTATTTCGAAATTATCCTCTTTCCCAACATTCCTTCGCTTCGCTTGCAGCAGAAGCTGCATTATTTGCCCAAGCGCAGGGAAAGTTTTGGGAGTATCACGACATTTTATTTGAGCACCAAAACAACTTAGCACAGTCCGATTTAGAAAATTATGCGAAGCAGCTCGGGTTCGACGAGAATGCGTTTTCCGACGCGCTCAACAATCACACATACAAAGGCATCATTGACCGCGATCTGGCAGACGGCGCAGCTTTAAAGCTCGACCACACTCCGACCGTTTTCATTAATGGTATCGAATACACTGGTAAATATTCTGTATCAGAATTATCTGTAGCAATTGACGCGGAGCTGCAAAAATAGGAGGGATGTTCCCCTCTCCTCAGTAGATCCTGAATCAAGTTCAGGATGACAACTTCGTTGTCACTTTATCTGCACCACGTACGCTTTGCCATCCGTAAAGAACGCGTCGCCGGTGAAATTCTTCCCGAGCGTAGGAGGCACAAACTGTACGCTAGTATACGACAAATCACTTCCTCCTTGCACTAAATCTTGCAGCAGCACTGCCCGCTCATCATCGATATTCGGACTAATTGCATGAGTAATAAACCACTTAATATGCAAATCTAGGCTGGCTGTACCTACATACACCCGATCTCCGCTGTCTGTTACATATGGCGTACGCCAAAAGCGAGCATGGTGGCGCTCCCTGATATTATCTTTGCTCGTAGGCTTTTCAAACGCAAAATCATTTACTTCCTGATTCCAAAATGACGGTGTTATAGGAGCCGTGGGATATGATTTTCCCGTAAGCTCCGCTATAACCAATCGCATACCAGACCGAACGCTTAGCTGCTCCGCATGATACCATCCTGCGCGCGCAAAGGCATCTACGAATACTTGTTCTCTTGGGGCTGTAATAATAAAGGAGATAGGCTCTTGCCTGTTCCCGGGCAGCGTTTCTGTATATTGCGGCGACCCGTCAGAAAAAATATCGAGCGCATGTTTCGTGGTAATGGATGATGTTTGGAATACCGGGGGCGCAGCAAGCAAGCCCGCGATGGAATCATGGCCTACTACAATAAAATAGCCCACAAAGCCTATGAGACACATACCCGTGCCCGCCAAAGCAAATGAGTGCGATTGCACGCGCACTGCAAACGCGTGATTGCGCTTTGTATGAGAAATCCATTCCGCCAGGCTGATACCGACAATAAGCCACATAAACCCAAGCAAATATCCGCCCCACACATCAGAAAAATAATGAACGCCCACGTATAATCGGGAAAGACCGATCAGGAAGATAACAGTAAGTCCGAAACACGCAATGTAGATTTTATTTCTCCACCTTCTGGCATACCGAACAGCTATGTATGTTAAAAATCCATACAGCGCAACAGCGAAAATAGAATGCCCGCTTGGAAATGAAAACGACTGCTCAGTAAATACAGCGGTTCCGCTTGGGCGCGGACGATGCAGTTCATATTTGCCGATAAGGCCTGCAATTTGACTCCCCCCAACAGTAACCCATAGAGGAACAATAAAGCGATCCTTCTGCCACACAAACAAGATAATAGAAGCGCAAATCATTGCACCGAGTGCAATCGTCCAATTGCCAAGCATCGTTACCCATAAGAAAAATGAAGTGGTCGGACCAGAACGAAATGCGTACAGCAGATTCTCCATGCGAATATCTGCACCTAGCACCACTCCTGTAGTTGCAACATTTTGCACTACTCCAAAGAACTCCAAGAGTGCATATGCAAACGCAATAGTAAGCAGCGTAAATGGCAGCCCCCAAAAAGAAGCGACACCCATACGATTGCGCAAAAAGCGAGCCGTGCGCGGATGGCGCATTTTCCATGCGACAACATCCTCATTTGCCAGCGCAGCATGCAACACCGATCGCCATACTGACTGCAAAAAACGGAATATTCTTTTGGCGCGCCGAGCAATAAAAATGGTTGCATACCACAGCGTCACCACAAACACTACTGCTACAAGCAAAAACAATCCGGCGCGCGCAGACCATTGTTCTGCTACGCGCCACGCAGCACCGAAGAAATATCCCGCATACACATGCACAAGCGACCATCCAATAGCGCTCATAATATTCCAAAAAAAGAATTGCTTGACGTCCATGCGAAACACTCCCGCAACGTATGGAATAAATGCTCGTATTCCGCCGATAAATCTTCCTAAAAATACGCTGTAATATCCATGACGCTCGAAAAACATCTTGCCTCGCGTTAAGTGCCTGGTGTTAAAAATTCGATTTGAATCTGAAAAAATAGTTGTGCCGTTCCTTCCAAGAAAAAAACTGATAGCATCGCCGAGTGTGGCCCCAACGATACAGCACAGTACCAACACCTCCGCGCTCATTTCTCCCTTAGATGCAACAAACCCTAACAGAGTGACCGCAATAGAACCGGGCACTAAAAAACCCACAAATGCCAACGCTTCCAGCAGCGACGCAAAAAAACCGAGAAGATAGCCCCAATACCCAATGTGCTCTATATACCCTATGAATTGCTCAACCCACATAGGCGAGGATTACTTAAGACGAATTGTCGGACTAATAATTTCCGATGCTTGCTTGCATGCATCGTCGCTTGCAGGACAAGACCTCGTGAACACCAGCCAGCTGTCATTCATCGCAGCGGGAACCAGCACTCCTGTTGCCCCAGGGCACGCAAAGAAATCTTCTTGCACTGCAGGAAAGTTTTTATACCCCAATAAATTCGGTATTAAAATAATTTGAAATGTTCCGATGGAGTATTTCGTCTCCGGAAGCTTTCTCATCGTATGCGCCACGTCGGGAAAATACGAAGCAGGTCGATATTTCGGTCCGCATGCCTTATAGTGCTCAAGGAGATAATTCGCATCGGCCGCGGGGCTGATTGCGTGCTGGGTAATAGTATTACTCAAGCTCCCGGTCGAAAAGAGAAAAGGCTGGGCATCATCTTTGGAAAATTTTGCACCAATATCCTCTGCCTGCGCAATAGTTGAACCGGTACGCAGTCCGTTCTTCATAGAGGCAGCTTTCCCATGGCGGAATGCCCCAAAAAAGGTGGTTATACCTAAGGCCAGCGCAATCCCAACTAAACCCAAAAAAAGTAGTTTTTTCATGTCACCAACACACTATCTTGATCCCTCTGATTCGTCAAGCCTCCGCAATATTTCCAGTATGAGGCTGTTCTGCTTTTCTACATGCCCCAGAAGCACCTTAATCTCTTTTTCTGCCTGCACATTCAGCTCGAAGTCTGCCTCTGCTCGAGCTTCTGCATGCCTGCTTTGCAAATTTTGCCCAACCATAACTAGAGGAAGCAGCACAAGCTGGAGCACATTTGATACAAACAGCCACAATACGAATCCTGGAAACGGATCAAAGCGGACGCTTGCCGGCGCATACGTATTCCATAAAATCCATAAAAACGTCCATGCGCAAATAATAAAAAAGAATCCCATACTCCCCACAAGGTTCGTAGAAATAAGCGCAAGCCTCCCAAGCACCGGTAAATTCTCATAGTGCTCGACATTTACATTGCGCACCTTAGAAACGAATTCAAAATCATCAGTATACATAAGCTGCAATGTTTTCAGTATACATCACTTTTCCTGTACAATATTTTCTTTGCAATTTCTACCAATACTACATAAGAAATAAGCAGCCCAACCAGCCACACCATAAATAAGCCCGGCAGGGGCACAAACCCAAACACATGAGCAATTGGCGTATATGGAATAATAATGGCAGCACATGCGATACCAAGCGACGTTCCGGCAAGCAGCTTGCTGGATGCGCTTTTAAAGAACGGCACTGCATGAGTACGAATGCTGAATATAATAATAGATTGCGTAAGTAGCGATTCCACAAACCAGCCCGTTTGAAACAGCGCCGCGTTTGCGTGAAAGATTTTCAGCAGCACCCCGAATGTACACACATCAATCAGCGAGCTGATAGGGCCGAATGCGATCATGCTTTTTTTCATGAAGCCGATATCCCACTTTTTCGGCGAACGGATATATTCCTCATCTACCGTATCGCTGGGTACGGCTAATTCCGAAAAATCATACAATAAATTATTCAGCAAAATTTGTATCGGCAGCATCGGCAAAAAAGGAAGGAACAACGACGCCCCAGCCATAGAAACCATGTTTCCAAAATTCGAACTGGTTCCCATCATCAAATACTTCATAATATTGCCATACGTTTTGCGCCCCTCGCGAACGCCTTCCAGCAGTACGCGCAAATCTTTTTTGAGCAATATCACATCCGCAGACTGTTTTGCAATATCCACCGCGTTATTCACAGAGATGCCGATGTCCGCAGTTTTCAATGATGGCGCGTCATTAATTCCATCACCCAAATATCCCACAACAGATTTCCGTTGTTTTAACATCAGAATAATGCGATTTTTCTGAATAGGGTTAAGCCGGGCGAATATGGTTGTTTTTTCAATCGCCACTCCAAGCACATGGTCGCTCATGCGGTCGACAGCGCTGCCAAGCACAACTCCAGAAACGGGAAGTCCGAGCTCCTCGCAAACATGGCGCGTTACCAAATCCCCATCCCCCGTTAAAATTTTTATCCCCACCCCTTGCGCCAATAATTCTTTCAGCACGCCTTTTGCAGACCGCTTGGGCGGATCATAGAATGCCATCAAGCCAAAATATGTCATCCTCGATTCATCATGTTCCGCATACGCTTCTCGAACAGGCATCGTGCGGTACGCCACTGCAAGCACACGGAATCCTTTGGAACTCAATGCGTGAAAACGGTCTAAGGCGGCGAGCTTTTGCGCGTGCGAAAGCGCACATATGGACAGCACTTCTTCCGGCGCGCCTTTCGTAATCATGATGCGCTCGCCCTTGTGAAGCACTACGACAGATAATCTTCGCCGAAAAAAATCGAAAGGCAATTCCTGAATTTTTTCATACCCGGTAGAAGAAACTTCGCCGTGCTTCAATATAGCTTCTTCCATCGGACTTTTTAACCCCGACTGAAATGTTGCGTTCAAGTATCCGAATAACAGCACCTGCTTGCTTTCTTTGCCTTTTGCATCTTCATATATCTCAAGGTCAATCCGGTTCTCCGTAAGCGTTCCTGTTTTGTCCATACAGCACACATTCATGCTACCGAAATTTACAATAGCGGGGAGATATTTTACGATCACATGCTTCTTCGACATACGAAGCGCCCCTTTTGCTAAGTTGATTGTCATAATAACAGGCAATAATTCCGGCGTAAGCCCAACTGCAAGCGCCAGCGCAAACAAAAAAGAAGTAAGTACGCTGTGATGCAAAAATGCGTTAATAAAAAAGACGAACAGCACAAGCACCAGCGTCGTTTTCATAAGCAAATATCCAAACTGCCGGACGCCTCGCTCAAACTCCGTTTCCGGTCGTTTTATTGCAACGGCATCTGCGATACTTCCCAGCTCCGTATCGGATCCTGTTTTTACAATCACGGCCCGCGCGCTCCCCGACTGCACATGCGTTCCCATAAACAAGCTGTTTTTCCGCTCCGCATACCCGATGTTCGTTCCTCGGATTGCACCTGCTATCTTTTGCTGCGGATATGACTCTCCCGTCAACACAGACTGGTCGATCATCAGCTCCTGCGCTTCCAGCACCCGCGCATCTGCAGGAATTATATCCCCCGCAGATAGCGCAATAATGTCTCCGCGCACAAGTTCCGCAATCGGAATCTCAATCTTTTTCTTTCGGCGGATCACCGTTGCCGTTACGGAAACCTTTTTCTGCAACGCCGCAGCCGCAGATTCCGCATGCCCTTCTTGCAGAACATCGATCACCACGCTTACTGAAATAATAATCGCAATAATAATAAAATTAGAAAGCTCTCCTAAAAATGCGGAAATCAAGCTTGCTAGTAGCAGAATAAGAACGAGAGGATTTTTAAACTTCAACAAAAACCGCAATGCAAGCGGAGTGCGCATATTGCGCACAAATTCGTTTTTGCCGAATTTTCTCAATCTCCTGTCCGCCTCCTCTTCCGCAAGCCCTTTTTCGGATGTCTTAAGGAGCTTCAGCAATTCTTTTTCCGATTCCTGCCAATACGCCTGAACGAGCTGTTCTTGCATAGCAGCTAAAATCCATCGGATGTTGTATCTGTATTTTCTTCAGTTTGTATGCCAGTGTTTACCGCAATGTTGAGAATCGTTGTTTTCCCCGCCGTAATAGTAATAGTTGCTGGCACTCCTGAAATCGTTCCCAAAATCTGCGGAGTCATCGTGATGAGGTATTGCCCTGCTGGAAGTTCTTGAGCAAACTCTCCTGTGGGCCCAGGAGTAATCGTGGTCGTGCTGGTAGCGTCATCCGTCTTCTGCGCCGTAATTGGACGGTCTGCAAACATCTTCAGCGATGGCTTGCACGCGTCTCCCGTTTGGCTGCTTAGGCAGAGCGGTCCGATTGACATAGCGCCTTTGAGCACTCCTAATGTAGAGGGTGTTGCACTTGCAGAGGGCGGCGGCGTTGCGCTCGGAGGGGGAATAAATGTAGGCAATGGCGTAGACGTTACTTTTGTATACAGCGGAAACGATACGGGCATTGCAACAGTGGTGGGAAAATTCGGCAAACCCGACCCGAGATTCCTTGCAAATAGCAATGTTCCATTTGCAGTATGTGGGAAAAATGCGAACGTAACCGTAAACGGTATAAAGCCGTTTACTGCCGTTTTCGCCAGCGGCTGCGCCTGCGCATATGCCAGCCCGTGACCGGTACCATCGAGCAGGCGGACAGTAAATTTCCCTCCAATATACCAGTCCGGAATCGCCTCGCCAGTAATCGTAACAGGGCTTGTAATCCCGTCCCCTTGCCGAATGTTTGTAATATGAATTTCTGGAGTTCCAAACCGATTATCTTTGGCAATCAG
>MHHS01000045.1:0-224 GCA_001817115.1 Candidatus Andersenbacteria bacterium RIFCSPHIGHO2_12_FULL_45_11b | reverse complement strand
GCAGTTTGAGAAGCAGTAAACGCGCATCCGCCGCTTCCGCATTGCACCCACAGCGCAATCACTAATCCGATTGCAAGCAATATTACAATGAGTCCAAACATCCGCGATCCTACGAAGGCCATGCAAAGAAGTATAGCACAGGAGAGGGTTTTGGTTTCTTATAACAAAATAAATTTCCGGAAATAAAAAAGAGGGGTGAAAACGTGTTTGGTCGTTTCAAAAAG
>MHHS01000044.1:1083-14278 GCA_001817115.1 Candidatus Andersenbacteria bacterium RIFCSPHIGHO2_12_FULL_45_11b | reverse complement strand
TTTTGTAAGATCTAAATAATCAAAAATTTCTCGCCGAAACACCTTTAACCCCGACTGCACATCGTCTTTTAAACCAAACAATAGCTTCCCCGTAATATTTGACCCGATCAGCGAAATAATATGACGGATCCAATGACCTTGCCGCTTGACACGGTTTCCAACAACAACACCGTTGAGATCCATTTTTGCCAACATGGTCGGAATCGCCTCCGGCGGATACTGCAAGTCGCCGTCGATCATCGCGATGAATTCCGCATCGGAATACCCAACGCCTTCAATAATAGAAAAGGCTTTACCGGGTCTTCCTCGTTTTTCAAATACTTCAAGAGGATATTCATGGACAAGCTCCTGCAATACTCCGAGCGTGTTATCCGTAGATGTATCTACGACGAAAATCATTTTATACACCCATGGAGTCTGTAAAAATGCATGCCGCATGCGCTCGCAGAGCTGTCTAACATTCTGCGCCTCGTTCATGACTGGAATAATAATGTCTACTGACTTCTTTTCTTGCTCCATACACAAATATACGCCATAAAGGGCGAGGGATTACTATACCACAATGCTTCGTATTTAGTAAAACAGAAATGAAAAAGGCTCCCCAGTGAAAGGAGGCGGAATCGCGCTAGATATCCAGATTTTCCACTGCCTTGGCGTGGGTCTGAATCCATTTCTTTCTTGGTGCAACTTCGCTTCCCATAAGCACATCAAACATGTGGTCTGCATCAGATATATCCTCAATCGTCACTTGTTTTAAGATGCGGTTCGCCGGGTCCATCGTTGTATCCCATAACTCGCCTGGATTCATCTCTCCTAAGCCTTTGTACCGCTGAATTTTTACTTCTGCACTGCCTTCGTCTTTCACGCCCATCTTTTTCAACACAGCTTCTTTTTCCTGATCGGTGTATACGAAATGCAATTCTTTACCTTTCTGAATTTTATACAGCGGGGGCTGTGCAATATACAAGTACCCGCCTGTGATCATCGGCTGAAAATAACGGAAAAAGAATGTAAGCAGCAATGTTCGAATGTGCGATCCGTCAACGTCGGCATCCGTCGCAATAATAATTCGATGATAGCGAAGTTTTGAAATATCCATTTCTTCTCCGATGCCCGCGCCCATCGCAATAATAAGCGCTTTGATTTCATTGTTTTGAAGCATCTTATCTAAGCGCGCCCGTTCTACGTTCAGAATTTTTCCACGGAGCGGAAGGATTGCTTGAAACTTTCGATCACGCCCAGATTTACAAGACCCACCCGCAGAATCTCCCTCTACGATGAAGATTTCGCTTTTAGCAGCATCCTTTTCAGAACAATCTGCCAGTTTGCCCGGCAACGCAAACCCATCAAGCGCGCCTTTGCGAAGCACGGTATCGCGTGCAGCGCGAGCTGCCAAGCGAGCTTTTGCGGCCAGCGTAACTTTCCCCATAATCTGGCGCGCATCTTGGGGATGCTCTTCCAAATACATCGCAAACGCTTCAGCCATCATCTGATTTACATACCCGCGCATTTCAGGAGTTCCCAACTTCCCCTTCGTTTGCCCCTCAAATTGCGGTTCGCGTAATTTTACGCTGACGATAGCAGTTAACCCTTCGTTTACATCATCTGCCGTTAGGCTGTCATCTTTTTCCTTCAGGAATCCGTTCTTGCGCGCGTAGTCATTTATGAGCCGAGTGAGCGCCGTTCGAAAACCGGTTAAATGCGTACCCCCTTCGAGGGTATGAATATTATTTGCGAATGTTAAAATTTGGTCAGTATATGCATCAGTATACTGCATTGCAACTTCCACCATGCGGTCATCTTCGTATTCCCGCTTTGCATAAAAAATCTCTTCATTTTTTACATCTTTTCCAAGATTTAATTGCTGCACATAGGATGCGATTCCTCCTTCAAAATAAAATGTGTAGGATTTTTTGCCATCCGAATTGCGCTCATCTGTAATCGAAATCCGAACGCCGGGCGTTAAATATGCCTGCTGGCGCAAGTGCTGAAGAATTTTAGTCCAGCTGTATGCAATTTCCTGAAAAATTTCTTTGTCCGCTTTGAACGTAATTGTCGTCCCAGTTGCATTTGATTTGCCAAGTTTTTTAACGTCTCCTTGCGAAGCGCCGCGTTTGAATTTTTGAATAAATTTTCCTCCATCGCGCTCCACTGCCGCTTCCAAGTACTCCGATAAAGCATTTACTACGGACACACCTACTCCGTGCAATCCTCCAGATACTTTATATCCCTCCCCGCCGAACTTTCCACCGGCATGCAGAACGGTAAGCACTGTTTCAAGTGTAGATTTTTTTGTTTTAGAATGCTTCTCAACCGGAATACCTCGACCGTCGTCTTTTACAGAAATAACGTTATCGGGAAGCAAGCGCACTATCACATGCGTTGCATGCCCGGCCATTGCTTCATCGATAGAATTGTCTACAACTTCCCAAATTAAATGGTGCAGCCCTTCTAAGCCCGTACCTCCAATGTACATTCCCGGACGTTTTCGGACTGGTTCCAAGCCTTCTAAGACGGTAATTGCCGACGCGTTATATGCAGAAGATGCTGATTTTTTTGCCATAGATATTTATGAAGAGTAGCAGGTTTTAAACAGCTTTTCAAGCTAACGAAATTGCGTTTCCCCTCCTTACGAAGGAGGGGCTAGGGGAGGTTAGTCGCGTTGATACGTATATATAACCCCCTCTTCATCTCCCCCTTCGTAAGGGGGAGAAACAATAAAACACCCCCGAAGTCTAAGACATACAGGGGTTGAACGAACTATTGATAGAATGGCGACTCTCTCGCGATTGGCTGCTCCTGGGCCCTGTTGAGACCGTCTGACAACCGATCTGCACACACATTGTGCCTCGTGTGCACGCAGCCGGAGAGAATCGCAAATAAAATGCTCAACAACGCAACTTTCCTCATGATCAGATCCTTCTTTTCCGAGGTTTTAAAACGATTGTTCCAACCTATTGGAACCTATCATTATATATCATTTGTTTGTAAAAGTCAAATGTATTTTGGCCATTGTGAGGAGCCCCGGCCATGGCGGGATAACGAAGCAATCTCGTCGTCGTATTCTCTCCCTGCATAGGGAGAGAACGGAAGAGAGGGTTTAATGCGTGATGTGCTGCGACGAAACCCTCTTCCCCGCCTTCTCCCTATCCAGGGAGAAGGGATATAAAACACCCCCGCTCAAGATTACCTCACTTCCGCACTAAATTCGTTCTTGATCGCATGCTCTATTTTTTTGTGAACTTCGGCAATCTCTTTATCTGTCAGCGTTCTATCTGGTGAACGATATTCGATATGGAACGCGAGCGATTTCGTACGCGCCTCCTCAACACCAGGTGTTTTTTCCGTTAACACCTGGTGTTTTCCCGACGCACTAGCTGGCGCTTCATATTCATCAAATAAATCCACGTCGACAACTAACTGCCCACCCACTTGGTTAATAGCAGATTCTACTGCGTCGATTCCTGTATCAGATGCAACCAAGATGGATATATCCCGGAAGACGCTTGGGAATTTTGGAAGTTCTGTAAATTGCCTTGGCGTTGTGAACATGGCGCGCACTTCTTCTAGTGTATGGGTAGGAATTTCAACATCCGGGGCGTGCTTCATCAATGCGCCGAAACTTATTTCGAACGCGACAACCGGCATGCGGTATTTCATTTTTTTGAGAAGCTCCGCATTACATACATATCCTATCGCAAGAAATTCGCCCGCGTATTGTAAGCGTATCTTTTTCGCGAACGACATATTCACCCCCTCCAGCTCCCCCTTCGTAAGGGGGAGGGTCTCTACGCCCTCTATCTTAAATAATTCAAAAATATTATCAAACACTTGCTGCAGCACATCTTCATTCCCAACTGCAATACCGGCAACAACAGTCCGTTCAACAACACCCGGCACCACGCCAGCATCTCCTACGTGATACACTCTGCCGATTTCAAACAATGCGCGTTCAGTATCTTTCTTATCGCGATGCATTTCATCCCGGCTTGTTATCATTGCACCGATTAACCCTGGCAGCATCGAGTAGCGAAGTTTTTTTAGCTCTGGCGCCATCGGGTTTGTAAGCTCCACATGCGGATGAATTTCTGCGTTCACTAACCTTGCAAACCGCTCATCTTCAAACGAGTAGCTATATGTTTCTGTGAAGCCGAGCGCAACCAGTTTTTCACGAATCTGCTGCTGCCAATATACGGTATCGGAAACTGGAAGCGGATGGGTGTGACTTGCATGCTGCGATGCAGGAATGCGGTCGTATCCGATCATGCGAATAACTTCGTCGACTATATCGTGCTCGCCTAATATATCGAGGCGGTCTTGCGGAGGCGTAACTTGCCAGAGATTGTCATGCCGGGCTTGATCCGGCATCCACATGGACCTGGATTCCGGCTCGGGGGCCGGAATGACAGTAAATTGCAATCGCTGCAAAATATCGCGCACTTCCTCGCGAGATATTTCAATACCCGCCATACGGCTGGGGCGGTCAGGATGAAAGGCAATAGACCGAACATTGCCCGATATGCGCCCTGATTGCTCTCGCACAAACGGCGCAATGCCGGAAGCGCCTTGTAAAATTTGCTGCATTGGCGTTGCAGGCTGCTCTTTGCAAGCAAGGCGAGTAATTGCAGAAAGCTCTTTTGCAACATCGCTATGCGCAAGCATATCTTGCGCCCTGTCTGGCAATACATCCGCATCGAGAATAATATCGCTTGGAATATACTCAGAAAGCTTGGAGCCAAGCGGAGTATCTTTGGGAAGCAACAATATACCGCCATGCTCGCCCGATACCCCCAGCTCGCGCGGTGAGTTCAACATGCCTGGGCTTTCAACTCCTCTGATTTTTGCAACAGAAAGCGTAAAAAGCTTTCCATTTTCATCATACACATTTGCCCCTGGCGGCGAATATGGCACCACATCCCCTTCTGAAATATTAGGGGCTCCGCATACTACGCGGACTTCAGTTTCTCCGTCCGTAACGGTAGCGAGTCGCAGCCGGTCTGCATTCGGATGCTGTTCGAGCCTTATAATTTTTACAACAACAATATTTGGGTCAATTGCATATTCCCGATCAATAACCGTTTCAAAACTATGAGCAGTAAAGAGCTCTGCAATTTCTTTTGCAGATAGTTGCAGCTCCGGAATTAATTCTTTTAGCCAATTGGTAGATAGTTTCATAGATAGTTTGTCATGCCGGACTTGATCCGGCATCCACGCCTGCCCGCCGACTTGGTGGGTCGACCTGGATTCCCGCCTTCGCGGGAATGACGCGATCAAATTGCCGTAAAAATCTCACATCGCCGCTCCAAAACAACCGAATGTCATTGATGCCGTACTGGATCATCGCAAGCCGATCGATCGCCCCGCCGAACGCATACCCCTGGTATTTGTCCGGATCAATATTCATATTCTTCAGGACATTCGGATGCACCATGCCCGCGCCCATAACTTCGATCCACTTAGTATGCTTGCAAACGCGGCATCCATCTTTGCAGAAAACGCAGCTCATATCTACTTCAAACCCCGGCTCCACGAATGGAAAATATGACGGGCGAAGACGAATGACAACATCTGCATGAAAAAACGCAGAAAAGAATGTTTCGATAACTGATTTAAAATCAGCAATGCTTGTAGTTTCGCTTATCGATAATCCTTCAAATTGATGAAACGTAGATTCATGCGTTGCATCAACTTTTTCTTTTCGGAATACTCGGCCGGGCGCGATTACGGAAAATGGCGGGTGCAATTGCATTGCTGCCACAGAACGGATTTGCATCGGAGACGTTTGCGTACGCAGCACCAAATCCTCTGCGCCATTTACGCTCATCGGATCAACCATGAATGTATCCCCTGCTCCGCGCGCAGGATGCTCCGCAGGTGTGTTCAACAAATCAAAATTAAATTTTACTTCTTCCACTTCCGGACCATCTGCAATAATAAATCCCATCGCGGAAAATATTTCATGCACACGATTAAGTGTGAGAGTAAGCGGATGCAAATGACCTCCCCCAGCTTGTAGCTTACAGTTTGTAGCTTGTACGCCTCGGGTCGACGCTCCCTTTTCTATTACATGCAATTGTTCCTGATACTTTTCTTCGAGTTCGCGCTTCAGCGCATTTGCAGCACTGCCGACAGTTCTTTTTTCTTCATCAGATAAATCTTTGATATTCCGAAGCAACCCGGGAATAAGTCCGCTCCTGCCAATATATGCAACGCGCCACGCTTCCAGCGCTGCAGCGTCTTCGCATGCAATAAGCGCGCTAGTTGCCTTCTGCGTGAGATCCTCTAGGTCCTGCTGAATTTTGGTCATACGAAATAAATACTAACTCAATAACAACAAATAAAAGAATAATAATCGCAGATACCCACCATACTAAAATCCGCTCTAGCTGTAAGAATAGGAGAATATCTACAAATATGCCAAAAAATAGCCCCTGGCGAAGCGATGGACGCACCCGGTATGGGGGCAATTGATGGCGCACTATGATGGCGCGAGCCAGATACCCCAGCATGGAAAATAAAGACGCTACGAATAAGAACATAGTCAAGAAAAACAGCACAAGCGCCAACCCGCTGGCGCTAGACGTTGGGTCTACCCAACTCACAATAAGCGCCAGTACGCCTGTAGAAAACAGGAACGTCGCCATAGTTGCAAATCCGAAGAGTCGTACGGTCATAAAGATATAATACAAGATAATCTCAAAATATGAGAGCAAACCTTTACTTTCCGCGTATATTCTGTATTGTATAGAAACATATTGGGCCTGAAGTGTAACGGTTTTGCATGTCTCCCTGTCACGGAGAAGGCAGCGGGTTCGACTCCCGTCAGGCCCGCGTAAAGCTCCCCTCTCCCGTTGTGGGAGAGGGTTAGGGTGAGGGGCAATAATTGCGCTTTTTTCACCTCATCTCTGCCTTCTCCTTGGTAAGAAGAAGGGGAGCAAATAAAAACCGATCTCTAGCGTAGCAACTTCAAGCGACGCAGATCTTCGTAATTCCAACACGCTTGTTTTTCAAGAATAGTCTTAAGTGTTTTTGGGGGAAATGTTTGGCCGGAGCGGTGAAACGAAACCGTAACTCGCCTACCATCATCATGGACAAACCGAACATGGCTGCCCGACTGATTTCGGATCGAAAATCGTTCGTGAAGCAATGCCCGAATAATCTGATGAGCTGTAACTTTGCGGAGTTTTCCGTAGTCAATTTTCACGCGTCTACCGTGACGGATACTTGCGGAGAAGATGAAACATAAACCCCACTGTCAGAAGCGCCCGGAAGAGCAATACCATCTGCAACTAATTCTGCAACAACCATCTCTACAACTTCTTGAATATGCTTGGCAGCTTCTGATCGAGTTTGCCCCCATGTAGCTGCTCCCCATTTTTCCAGCGCAGGACAGTAGGCATGCCAAGCTTTCCCGTCTGGCTCTACAATAATGTCAAAAAGATAAGATTTCATACAATAAAATTATACATATATTTACCTGATATTACAATCCCACTTCGCAATAAAAACCGCCATACAGCTGTCGACAATGCATAGAAATAATGCAGACCAAGAACTATCAATCGAGGAGAGAGATTTTTCCTGATCCGATTCTATGTATTATCAAACAGCCGCATAGCGGCATATAGAGAAGAGCGGTCGTCACGTGTGTGAGCGACCGCGGCTTAAACGAACATAATGAACACTATTACCTACGCACAACCAATTCTCCTTTCGTATTGACGAGATCGGCGTTAAACAGCCGATTCATCAGTTGGGCTTGAAACGGAAATTGCCCCGATTCTTCTGCCAGCCTTTTGGCGATAGCAGAACAATCGGCAAACAACGTGCTCACTGCCTGCCAATCTGCATCTTCCTCCAAGACAAAATCAATGCGCGCCGCATTGATTTTAATTCTTGCGATCACTTCGCCGAACAAAAGCGCCCTGCCTATAAATTCCTTTGACGTTGTGTCCGGAAATGAAATGGCTCGAAATTCTGTTGTTGCCACGCGAATCGCGGCCTTGATCGTTTCGCGACCGAGCACTTCTCCGCCGGCCATAATGTGGTCTAATAGCATCGACATGAGAAACTCCTTGTCTACACTTTCTTCCGCTTTGATTCACAACGAAATTGTTATGAATCCAAGAGAAGAGCGGTCGAAGTATCAATAAAGTGATATCCGACCGCGTCTTGGTTTTTGAAAAAGAACTTGCTTGTCACTGCCCTTCGGGAATCCAGTCATCTTCGTCAGGGAGATCACCGAAAAGCATCGTTTCAAAACTCGGCAACCCGTGCCCGAGACATACCTCATGAGCCACCGCGCAAATTTCCGTAAAGGAATCGTTCATATCTTCCCATTCCAGAACTTTCTCATAATCGACGCCCAGCGAATCTGCAATATCTTGCAGATTCGTTCTCGCTTTATCCAAAGCGAGAACGCGGTCGATAAATTTCTTCGCCATTTCTAAATCGACTTTGTATGGGTAGTTGAGGTACTGAAACTGTGCTGCCAGCTCCCGCACCGCCTCTTCCCATGCCGCGACACTATCCAAACTTCCACCCAGCATCACGCAATCAAGTAACGTTTCCATGACAAACACCTTCCTTATAATGCGTCTTCCGCTTCAGCCTTTCACACACTACGAAAAGCTCAAGAGAAGAGCGGTCGAAGTATCAGCAAAGTGATATCCGACCGCTGTTAGAAGTTTTTTGAGGAAACTTCCGAAAACCTAATTGCTCCATTTAACAACCCCCATTATAAACAATGAAACGATCGTCCATAGACCCACTATCAGATCGTGAGCCACTCGAGCGATAGTGGGCATGTTCCTTAGAACCTCTTGCATGCCCGTCGCTTGATCCACTAACGTACACACAACTAGATACAACCAAAATGCACACATTACGATAATAATTCTTTTGAACATAATGTTCCTCTTCTGTTAATCCCCTTCGCATATCGAGAAACACTCTCGATCATGCTTGGGTGATTGGTTTTGCGGATTCAACTCTTCGACTCGGCATTTTATGCCTCGCCCAGAGTAAACCCGTCACCGGCGTCGTACAAAAAAGATCGCAAAACGCCAGTGACGGATCTACCCGTCTCGCATTCCCGTTACGTCCTACTGCATGAGTGGCAGGTCGCGGGATTCGTAACGATGCGATATTTTATTGTGAAAGGCCGTTCCGTACCGGCAGAACGCTACGTACGAGCTATGCTCGCGTGCAGATTTCTGCCCACCCGCTGACCTAGCGGGCCATTCACTCACCCGCATTTTTTTATATTAAAAAGCGGTCAAGTGACGTATATAATCTTCTATAGAGAGAAATACATCACTTCACCGCTTGGTGTCAGACTTTATACAGCGTCTGGCTTTGCTGCTCTCTCCTCAAAGATTATGTAGTTTGGTTGAAGGTTCGGGAGGTTCTCGCGGGCTGGTTTAACTGAATGATGCCACTATACTCCTATTTGTTAAATATGTCAAATCTATTTTGGGGTGATTGCTTATTATTGGCTTTGTTTAGATAATTTATTGCGCTTCCCTCTCCTTACGAAGGAGAGGGCGGGGGTGAGGTTATGCATACAGACAATTGCGACGAACCTCCCCTAACCCCTCCTTCGTAAGGAGGGGAAACCCTTCCAATTTTCCCCATATCCCCGTATTCTATACTTTATCGCGGTGACGTAGCTCAGTCGGTTAGAGCGTGGGACTCATAAGCCCGAGGTCGGAGGTTCGATTCCTCCCGTCACCACTCTTTACAAATAGGACAACCCGCCGAATTGGCGGGCTGTTAAGCCGGTTTCCCTAAAAAGGGGCCGGGCGCTTCTTATGACTCACGAAAGTATGCTGACAAGCGTTATGATTTGTGTGCATATACCCCTGAAAGTTTCCCCGTGGCCGTGCTTCTACTATTGCCCCAGCAAGGCTTGTTCGCAAGAGTTTCTAGAAGTAATTTGTTATGAATTGCTGACAGATCTCCCTCCCCCTCTCGCTCCCCCTCGGGCAGGGGGAGAAAATAAAACTGGCAATAAAAATCATTTTCTGGTATGCTCCGTGCACGGAGTTTACCGCGGGATGGAGAAGTAGTATCTCGCCTGGCTCATAACCAGGAGATCGCTGGTGCAATCCCAGCTCCCGCTACATGAAGTTTCCTTCACGACCGAATCCGCTGGTCGTCATTATTCTTGACGGTTGGGGAATACGCATCGCAAAAGAAGGAAATGCCATCGCAACGGCGCATACGCCAACGATGGATGCATACGCAAAACTGTATCCGACCACTGCAATTTCTGCCGCGGGCGTCGAAGTAGGATTGCCTTGGGGCGAAGTTGGAAATTCTGAAACGGGCCACCGCAACATCGGTGCAGGCCAGGTGATGTACCAGGTGCTGCCAAAAATAGACAGAGCTATTGCTGACGGTTCATTTTATACGAACCCGGTATTCTTGCATGCAATCGAACATACGCAGCAGTTTCATTCAAACCTTCACCTTATAGGCCTGCTTTCCGACGGCGGAGTGCACGCGCAGATCCGGCACTTAATTGCCCTCTTAGACACCTGTGCGCGCCAAGGAATGCACGACCGCGTATACATTCACGTATTTACAGATGGCCGAGACACGCCCGCACAGCGCGCGCCTGTTCTTCTTAATAAGCTAGAAGAAGCTATTGGAAAATTTGCAGTGGGAAAAATTGCATCCCTCACGGGAAGATTTTACGCAATGGACCGAAATGAAAACTGGGACCGCACCGAAAGAACGTATAATCTCCTTATTGGGAACACGCGAGGAGAATCATCTCCTTCTGCCGCAAGCGCACTGGCTCGCTCGTATCAGCGCGGAGTGCTCGACGAACGCATGCTGCCCACTACCCTCACTCGCGGAGGCGAGGCGGTAGCTCACATCGCAGACAATGATGCCGTACTGTTTTTTAATTTTCGGCCGGATCGCGCACGCCAGCTTACGCAAGCATTTTTGCAGCCCGAAAAAGTGGGCTTTCCTGCGAATCCGATAAAAAACCTCTTTTTCGGCACAATGGCGAAATATGACGATACATTTGCTTCTCCCTGCGCATTTATAGAAGATGCCGCTATATGCCCCATTGCAAAAGTTATTTCAGATGCCGGGCTTGCACAATTACACGTAGCAGAAACAGAAAAATATGCGCACGTTACGTACTACTTGAACGTTGGCAATGAAAAAGCTTACCCCAATGAAGATCGCAAACTCATCGCCTCCTCCAGCGTTTCTGATTTTGCAGACGAACCGCACATGCAGGCAGAATCAATTACGGATTATGTAGTTGATGACATTGCGCGCAATACGCACGATGTATATTTTATAAACTTCGCAAATGCGGATATGATCGGCCACACGGGAAATTTTTCAGCAGCAGTCGACGCATGCGCGTTTGTTGACACTTGCATTGCGCGCATACAAGAAGCCGTGTTTGCAAAACAAGGCGCGCTGCTAGTAACGGCAGACCACGGAAACGCCGAGGAAATGATCAACCCGACAACTGGAGCCGTAGAAACGGACCATACCACTAACCCTGTGGTGGTTCATGTAATCGCAGAACACTTGCGGCGCACAACTCCGAAAAGCGATAGCGAGATTGCGGAAATTCTTACTACCCCGATCGGCGTGTTATCGGACATCGCTCCTACGATTCTCGACATTCTTTCTATTGAAAAACCTCCCCAGATGACCGGCATCTCGCTGCTGCCATCATTGCGGTAATTCAGGAGAAAGGTTTTGAAATTCGTGCGCGCTTTCAAATGCTGCAGCAATTTGAAACATCGTTTCTTCCTGAAAATGCGGTGCAATAATATGTAAGCCTACTGGTAGGCTTACCCGCCGATTTGGCGGGCCTTTTATCGCCATCCCGCAAGGAACAGAAATAGCTGGCAATCCCGCAACGCTGGCGGGCACAGTATATGCATCTGCTAAATACATCGCGAGCGGGTCGGATGTCTTGCTTCCCAATTTGAACGCTGGCTCCGGAGAGACGGGCCCCGCAATTACATCAACGCCCCGAAACGCCTGCTCATATTCTCGACGAATCAACGTCCGCACCTTCGAGGCTTGCCCATACCAGGCTTCACTATATCCGCTTGAAAGCGCATACGTTCCCATCATAATTGCACGCTTTACTTCCGGACCAAATCCTTCTCCTCGCACTTGTTTATAGTAATCAATCAGCGACGCATGAATATCTTCGCGAATGCCATAGCGCAACCCATCAAACCGAGCTAGATTTGAAGACGCCTCTGCTTTTGCAATAACGTAATATACTGCAATTGCTGCCGGAGTAAGAGGAAGGGAAATCTCTTTTACTACTGCTCCCTGTTCTTCAAATGACATAATTGCATCTGTGACTATTTTTTTTACTTCAGGATCAATACCATCTGCAAAAAATTCTTTCGGCATTCCGATAATCATGCCGGCAATCGGTTTTCCGCATAACGCAGCATATTGCCCGACAGGCACTTCTGAAGAAGTTGCATCA
This sequence comes from Candidatus Andersenbacteria bacterium RIFCSPHIGHO2_12_FULL_45_11b, assembly GCA_001817115.1. Classification (GTDB taxonomy): domain Bacteria; phylum Patescibacteriota; class Andersenbacteria; order UBA10190; family UBA10190; genus HO2-45-11b. The sequence continues at coordinate 1,788 of MHHS01000044.1, read as the reverse complement.
AGCGGGTCTTTTCCGGAAATAACCTCCATTATCTTCGCAGCATCTCGTACCGTTCGCGTTATCGGCCCCGCTTGATCTAAGCTACTCCCATACGCGATTAATCCATGGCGGCTCACACGCCCATACGTAGGCTTTACCCCGACGACTCCGCATAGGCTTGCAGGCTGGCGGATAGATCCGCCCGTATCTGTACCAAGCGCAGCTTCCACTTCCGTGCTGGCGACAGCCGCCGCAGAACCGCCGCTGCTCCCGCCTGCAACACGAGATATGTCCCAAGGATTTTTCGTTTGCGGGCCAAGTCCCGCATGTTCCGTGCTCGATCCCATCGCAAATTCGTCATGCTGCGTCTTCCCTACAACTACTGCTCCAGCGCCCAGCAGCCGCTGCACAACTGTTGCATTGAACGGCGAAACAAAATCTTTTAAAATTTTTGATGACGCAGACGTGCGCCCAAATTGCGTTGCGATATTTGCTTTAATCGCAATAGGCATACCCGCAAGCGGCTGCTGGTGCAATGCTATGTCAGATTCAAGTGCAGCAACCTGCCGCTCGGCTTCATCTTTCGTAATATCTAAAAAAGCGCCGATATGCGGTTCCCATGCTGCAATAGCGCCAAGGCTTTTCTGCAAATTTTCGCGAGCGGAGGCACTCATGGCACGGACTGTTCAGCAAATACTGCGGATACCTCTATGTACCCATTTTTTG
>MHHS01000044.1:0-1018 GCA_001817115.1 Candidatus Andersenbacteria bacterium RIFCSPHIGHO2_12_FULL_45_11b | reverse complement strand
ATCACGTTGCGCAGATCCTGCCTGCCGGCAGGCAGGCCAGACACATCTGTGTCTATAGAACGAATAGCTGCAAAATTTTCTAAAATACCAGACAAATTACTCGCAGCAGCTTGTGCTTCATCGTCCGTAATAGCTATACGCGCCAAATTCGCAAGTTTAAATATTTCTGCTTGATTAACGATCGAAGCGTGGCCGTCGTCATCCCGGGCTTGCTTGTCAGCCATAGCCTTGGCGACGGCTGAATCCGGCTCCCCACTTCGCCCCTTGGCTTCGCGGGGCGCAGCGGATTCCGGAATGACATGAGAAGCTCTGTCACTATTTTTCATATGCCAACTATAGCTTGCCTTCTAAAAGAGACGCAAACTGACTTTCGGTAATGATCGTAAGATTTAAATGTTTTGCCTTTTTCTCTTTCGAACCGGCACCCTCGCCTAGAACCACGTAATCCACGCCTAATCCTACTGTCGACGCGATTCTACCCCCGGCAGATAGCACTTTTTGCTTCGCCTCTTCGCGGGTAATGCTGTTGAGCGTTCCAGTGAATACGAATGTTTTGCCAGAAAGCGGCCCGCCCGAAGATTCTTTTTGCACGCGAATGCCAACTTCGAGATATTGCGATACTATGCGCTTTCCTGCTGTGCTAGAAAAGAAATCCGCAATCCCCTGCGCAACTTTTTCTCCAATACCATCAATTTTTTCCAAATCTTCTTTTGCAGCAACTTGCACCGCATCAAGCGTGCGATACGCACGCGCCACGTCTTGTGCTGTTACAATCCCTACGTTTGGAATCCCTAATGCCACCAAAAATTTTGGAAGCGAGATTGTTTTTTTAGACTGTATTTCTTCTACTAATTTCTTTGCCGATTTTTCTGCGAACCGTTCCAACGGAAGCAAGTCTCCTGCCGTAAGCTGCCAGATATCTGGCACACCAGATATCAGCCCTTCTTGTAAAAGCTGTTCTACGATTTTTTCGCCGAGCCCATCGATATTGAACCCTGACCGGCCAACTGCATAGAGA
>MHHS01000043.1:5865-6352 GCA_001817115.1 Candidatus Andersenbacteria bacterium RIFCSPHIGHO2_12_FULL_45_11b | reverse complement strand
TGAAAATATGGATACGCACGAGGAAGTATTGTACTCGCAAGAATTTGCGTGCGTAGATTGCGGTATTAATGTTGCAAGTTTGGAACCGAGGGATTTTTCATTCAACTCTCCTCATGGGGCATGCCCGGATTGTACGGGACTGGGCACGAAACAGGAGATAGATCCGGACTTGGTGATTCCGAATAAAGCGTTAAGCCTTGCAGAAGGTGCTATTAAGCCATGGAGCAAATCAGGCAGAAGCCGCTGGTATGAGCGCATGCTTGAGGCCGTGGCGAAGGAGCACAAATTTGCTGTCGATAAGCCGGTATCTCAACTCGCAAAGAAAGATTTAGACCTTATTTTATTTGCAGAAAATGAAGATATTTCAGTTTCTACGAGCAGGGGAATTTGGCATACTGTGTACTCTGGGGTTATTCCGCAGTTAATGAAGCGGTACAAAGAAACAGATTCTGATCATGCCAGGTCAGAAATCGAACAGTTTATGGTA
>MHHS01000043.1:1778-5845 GCA_001817115.1 Candidatus Andersenbacteria bacterium RIFCSPHIGHO2_12_FULL_45_11b | reverse complement strand
CTTGGGGAAGCGGTTAAAGCCAGCGCCACTTGCTGTATTCGTAGGGGGAAAATCAATTCATGATGTAGTAATGATGCCGATTGACGATGCGCTTGAACATTTTCAGTCCTTGCAAAAAGGAAAAATGGAATCGTTCGGCAAGCAGGATCAGCAAATTGCAGTGCAGATATTTAAAGAAATTATTTCTCGCCTCACATTTTTGCGCGATGTGGGGTTGTCGTACTTAACATTAAATAGAAAAGCGGGAACGCTCGCAGGTGGAGAGGCGCAGCGCATCCGGCTTGCAACCCAAATAGGATCGGGCTTAGTCGGTGTGCTGTATATATTAGACGAGCCTTCCATTGGGTTGCATCAGCGCGACAATACAAAATTAATCAAGACATTGAAAAATTTGCGCGAGCTTGGCAATTCTGTGATAGTCGTAGAACACGATGAAGAAACGATCCGCGCAGCAGATCAAGTGATCGACGTAGGGCCCGGAGCGGGCGAGCATGGAGGGCGAATTATTTTTCAAGGAACGCCGAAGCAACTAATGAAGAGCAATACGCTCACGGGAAAATATTTGTCTGGCAGATTAAAGGTTCCCGCGCCGAAAAAGTATCGCCCAGGCAATGGAAAGAAATTAGTTATCGTAGATGCAACGGAACACAATTTGCAGCATGTCACCGTAGATATTCCGCTTGGCAAACTCGTGTGCATTACTGGGGTTTCCGGGTCCGGCAAATCAACGCTTATTAATGATATTTTATCGCAGGTGCTTTCCCGCTATTTTCACCGGGCAAAAACGCATCCCGGCGCGCATAAGGAAATTTTAGGATTGGAGCACTTAGATAAGGTTATTACGATCGACCAATCTCCTATCGGCAGAACTCCGCGAAGCAATCCAGCAACATATACTGGCCTATTCGCGCCGATTCGAGAATTGTTCGCAGCAACGCAGGAGGCAAAAGTGCGCGGATACAAATCGGGAAGATTTTCATTTAACGTAAAAGGCGGCCGGTGCGAAACTTGCCAAGGAGACGGCGTACTGAAAATAGAAATGCATTTTCTGCCAGACGTATATGTGCAGTGCGAAGAGTGCCATGGCCAAAGGTACAATACAGAGGCATTGGAGATTGAATATAAAGGAATGAATATTTCGCAGATTCTCAATATGAACGTTGAACAGGCGCTCACCTTTTTTCACGCAATACCGTCCGTAAAAGATAAACTGCAGACGCTTACGGATGTCGGTTTGGGGTATATTCATCTCGGCCAAAGCGCCACTACGCTATCTGGAGGAGAAGCGCAGAGAATCAAGCTGGCGACGGAATTATCCCGCAGAGCAACGGGCAAAACTCTCTATATATTAGATGAGCCGACGACAGGATTGCATTTCGACGATGTAAATCGTTTATTAGCCGTGTTGCAAAAATTAGTAGATAAAGGCAATAGCGTACTGGTTATCGAGCATAACATCGACATTATTAAATCTGCAGACCATTTGATCGATATGGGTCCGGATGGCGGCGATAAAGGCGGGCATTTAGTAGCAGAAGGAACTCCGCGCGAAGTTGCGCAAATCAAAGCCAGCATCACTGGGCAGTACTTGAAGAAGGCATTGTAGGAAATAAAATTACGTTGTAGCTTGAAAGCATGGCAAATGCCTCGCATCGAAGCCAACTGTGGAGACGAATTATTGTAAGTTCTCTTGTTGTCCTAGTATTGGTTGGATTTTTAGTGCTCGTCTCGGGACAATTATATAAATCCCTCTCAACTAACCGTTCTAGTACGCCTACTCCTGCGGTTTTTGAGCATCCGTACCGCAAATAACCGTTGATGAAATCAGCCGTGATTGGTTGCAATCGATCATACTAAGATCAAGTTTGGAATCTTTCTATCTGATTGAAATTCTCGACTTTTATGGTATATTGCACACATGGAAACAGTAGAGAAAAAATTGCATAGCTTTACTGCAGTGTTTGAACCGGCAAAAGAGGGCGGGTATGTTGTGTATGTTCCGGCGCTTCCAGGATGCGCTACGCAAGGCAATACGTTTGAAGAAGCGCAAGCAAATGCGAAAGATGCAATTGAAGGGTATTTGCAAACGATGAAAGATTTGAACGAAGAAATTGCGTTTGAGTCTGAAGCTACAATCATATCGAGAATTCCGGCAGGGGTTTAGTATTGGGTGAATGAGATTGCCTTCTCTCAAACCTAGAGACGTAGTGAAAGTATTAAAACGGATTGGTTTTGTGGAACATAGGCAAACGGGCAGTCATTTAATACTAGTGCACCGAACAAAGCGTAGAATTATTCCTGTGCCAATTCATGTGCGAGAGATGAAGCGTGGATTACTTACGGCTATTATTAAGCAAGCGGGTCTGACGCAAAAAGAGTTTATTGAGTTGCTGTAGAAAGCAACACGACCGGAGAATTGTTACACTTCGAGTCTACGAAGATTCGCAATGACACTGGGCGACTATCTGCTATACTGAACCTATGAAGCGCAAGCTTATCCTTCTTGGTGTATCTCTTGCTGTTATTGCTATTACGGCTCTAGCCGGCGCTGTTCGGTTATACGATATTAAAAACTACCCTCCGGGGCTATTTCCGGACGTTGCGGCAAACGGGGAAGATGCGCTGTTGATTTTAAAAGGCGACATGCGTCCGTTTTATCCGCGGGGCAATGGGCGAGAAGCGCTGCTGTTTTATTTAGACGCAATTGCAATTAAGGCATTCGGGATCGGCGTGTGGCAAATGTATGTGGCAACGGCTGTTGTGGGTATGTTTACCGTGCTGGCGATGTATTTTGCAACGAGCGTATATTTTGGAAGATTAGCAGGTTTGCTTGCGGCGTTGTTTCTTGCAACGAGCTCTTGGCATGTGACGCTCTCTCGCACAGGGTTCCGCGCAATTCTTGTTCCATTGTTTGTGTTGTTGTTTACGTGGTTTGCTGGGCGCGTGGTGAAAGCGGTAAAAGATAAGCAAGCTGATGTGTCGTATTTGTATGCAATCTTATCTGGCATCGCTTTTTCCGGAGGATTTTATACGTATATTGCATATCGTTCGATGATAGGCGTGGTGCTCGGCATGGTTGTGTTGTTGTTGTTAGCCGCATTGCATCCGAAAATCGGCATGCCGCATGTAAAAAAATATTGGAAACAAGCAAGCGTGGGGCTCGTGTTTGTGTTGCTGACGATTCTTCCTCTTGCTGCATATTTCGTGCAGCATCCGAAAGAGTTTATTGGGCGCGCAGGGCAAGTTTCTATTTTCAATAAACAGCTGCAGCAAGAATTCGGAGGAGGCACGCTGCTCGGAGTACTGCAATACTCTATTGCCGGAACACTGCTCTCATTCTTTGCGCATGGCGACGTGAATTGGCGGCAAAATGTCGGCGGGTACCCATTACTAAATGGTCTTGTCGGCTTTTTATTTGTTCTTGGTTTTCTATTTGTATTGAAGGGTTGCTGGGATGTTGGATGGAGAATGGTGCATGGGAAAAAGCTGCATTTAGGAATGATTCATCCATATCTTCTCTTGGTATTTTTCGGGATGATGGCTCCGGTGGTAACTACTGCGGAGGGAATTCCTCACGGCCTGCGCAGTTTGGGCATGATTCCTCCTATATATATGATGGCGGGGTTTGCAGGAGCGCTGTGTATTCGTTGGCTAGTAAAATGGGCTAAAAAATATCATGTTGCAGGCGTTGCATATGGATGCATTATCGGCGTATTGGTGGTATTTAGCATGTACGACACATCGCTGTATTTTGTCATTTCTCGAAACAGTCCGGAAGCATATATCGCATATCGCGGCGACCTTACAGTCATTGCGCAATATATAAAAGACTACGCGGTGCATCACCCGAACAATCCGAGGCCTATATTGGGCATTGATCCGTACTTTGCGCAGACGACTCATTTCTTAGCCAGTGTTGGTGCGAGCGATTATTTGGATCATTCGCTGGACGATAAGCAGCTATATACTGTTGCGGATTCTACAAAAGGCATGGCGCCTTTAGTGCAGCGCGGACAGCAGATTATTTTTACGCAATCGACAATATGGGATGCTGATCAGTATGAGCA
>MHHS01000043.1:0-1740 GCA_001817115.1 Candidatus Andersenbacteria bacterium RIFCSPHIGHO2_12_FULL_45_11b | reverse complement strand
CCCGCCTCTCCTTCGAAAGGAGAGGAGAACGTCGTAAATCCCCCTCCTTACGAAGGAGGGGTTAGGGGAGGTTCGCCGTTCGAGCGCTCCATTTGCGACACCGTGCATTTTTTTGATATTTACGACATGCCCGTAACGGCGACGCAAATCTGGCTGTATCTTATCCGCGCAAAAAGCAACTATCAGCATACGCCATCTTTGCATGAGGTGCAGGACGCGCTTCGAGAGTCGCTGTATCTTGCAGAAAAACTGGAACAGCAATTCGGATACGTAGTAAAGCGCGGACGATTGCTGTTGGTGCGCCAACGGCTTCGAAGACATGCGATTGCGCAGGACAAATGGAAGATAGTAAAAAAATGTGCGCCTTTTTTAGCCATGATTCCGTTTGTGCGCGGGCTTGGAGGGTCTGGGTCGCTTGCTATTGATAATACAAAATTTTCCAGCGATTTGGATATTCTGGTTATTGTTGATGCCGGCAGAATATGGACGACGCGATTGCTGCTTTTGGTCGTATCGCAACTTCTTGGCCGGCGAAGAAAGTATGATTCACAAAGTGCGCCTGATATGTTGTGTCTGAATCATTACTTGTCTGCTGCTCGACTTACTGTTTCCAAAGACATTCAGAATATTTGCATGGCAATGCAGTACGCCATGCTGGTGCCTATTTATAGAGATGAAGAAGTGCGTACGTTTTTGCAGCGCAATTCCGGATGGATGGATGAATACGTGCGCGTGCCGGCAGTTCCACCGTTGCGGCATCAATATACAATACTGCTTCCGGAATTTCTGCAGTTTCTAAAAAAACAAACCGAACTGCTGCTCCTAGAACCGGTTGGCGACTATATAGAGCATATGGCAGAACGTCTCCAGCAATGGGTAATTTTTCGCCACTGGCAGAAAATGGGCGGTGCGCCGGAACACGGCCGCATTGTCTTAACTGATACGGAATTGGCCTTTCATCCAGACACAAAAGTGCCGGCTATCGTTGATGCGTTTGCTGCAACTCCTTGATTGCTTGATCGTGCTCGATGAGCATTTCTTGATTTGCGGCCAAGATTTCCAGTACCTCGTCAAGTTTTTTATTCGCAATATCTTGCTTTTCTTCTAACGCGTCAAAGCGCTTATCTGTTCTTTCGCTTAGGGAAGTGTATTGTTCTGCAACGCCGGAAACCTGACCTTGAAAGTGCTCCATCGCAACGCCCATGTGCCGTTGGGATTCTTTTGCAGCCTCTGCAAGCAGTCGTTCGTTTTCGCTCTTAAAATCAACGAGTTGTTTCTGAAGCTTATCTTCAAAACTCTCCGTTTGCTTATTCAGCTTATCTTCAAAACTCTCCGTTTGCTTATTCAGCAAACTTTCAAAATATTGCTTATCTTCGCTTGTCATAAATGCATGATACCACGTACGGGGTATTTGCAAAATACTCTCTTGACGCTTAGCAGTCGCAGGGGTAGACTGCTACATACGAACAGAAATATTTTATTTTTATTTATTCTTTTTATTGTATGAAGATTGAACCGCTCTATGACAAGGTCGTTGTTAAGCAATTAAGCGATACGGAAGTAACTGCATCTGGAATCGTTCTGCCGGATAGCGTTGATAAAGAAAAGCCCATGGAGGGCGAAGTGGTTGCGGTCGGGCAAGGAAAGCGCATGGAGAACGGAAGCGTCGCGCCGATGTCTGTAAAGGTAGGCGATAAAGTGTTGTTCACAAAATATGCGCCAGATGAAGTCGAAGTCGAT
>MHHS01000042.1:3754-5243 GCA_001817115.1 Candidatus Andersenbacteria bacterium RIFCSPHIGHO2_12_FULL_45_11b | reverse complement strand
CAAAGAGTAATAGTTGATTCTTTTTGTTCAATGGCAGCAAGGCATTTGCGGATGAGCGCGGGGATGACATGGGATGTTGCTAGGTCGAAATTGTCGCCTGGTCCGTACAGGTTTGTAGGAATAGCAAAAACGCTTTGAAGTCCATATTGCTCAACATATGCTTGCCCTTGGAGCAGCAAGGCACGCTTTGCAACGCCATAGGGAGCGTTTGAGGGTTCTGGAAAACCGTTCCATAAATCTTTTTCTTGAAACGGGGTTGGGGTTTCAGCGGGGTAGCTGCATACAGTGCCCACAGAAACGAACTTATCAATATTATGAAGCCGGCCTTCTTCCATCAGCATAGCGCCCATCATCAGGTTTTCGTACAGAAACTGCCCCGGAGCTGCAATATTCGCTCCAATCCCTCCTACTCGCGCAGCAAGATGAATAACGATGTGCGGCGCAGTGTCGCGATACAGTTTTCGGACATCTGCCTGCTGGGTTAGGTCGTATTCCTGGTGAGCAACTGCGGTGGCGTTGCTATATCCTCGATTATTCAGTTCTTGCATTACGTATCGGCCTAAAAAACCAGTTCCGCCCGTTACTATGATCCTTTTTCGGAGTGCATCCATAAATATAGTCTACCTGAAATGGCGCATGGGAGGTATGCTTACGCATATGAAGATAGTGAAGTATGCTGTTATTGCTAGTGTGATTGCTATGAGTATTAGCTCGTATACTGCGCATGCGGCAACGATGCCTGCGGGGTTTCTTGCCGACCCTGCATATTTTCCTTCAACGCTTAATCCGAATTTTTTGCCAAACGGAACGCTGGTAAAAACCGCTGTCAGCCCAACGGTATATTACGTTAAAGACGGTACGCGCAGCATGATATTGCCGCATATTGTCGAGCTATGGCTGAAAGAGGCGCATTATTTTAAGCAAGACGTCGTCACCGTTATTTCTCCTGCCGATATGAATCGATACACGGTTACGAAATCAGTAAACCCGTATTACATCGGAAAAATTTTACAAGCCCCAGACGGCACGCAGTATTTTATTGATGATAAAATGCGCAAGCGGCCGATCAGTCAGGCAGTACGAAAGGCGCTGCTCTTTCCTTCGAGAAATTTGTATCCCACTTCATTTGCGCACTTGGCTGAATTTATAACGGGAGCTGCCATTACCAGAACTGATGTTCATCCAGGCGGGACGGTCATGTACCGCGGGCCGTACCATGGAGGAACTATTTGGAAAGTGGAGCAGGATGCAAAAGGGCGTTTAGTGAAGCGCTTGTATTTGCAAGATTATTTATATGAAACGGAAGGGTATCCTTGGTCTGGGCAAATTGTTCCAGTGAGCGAAGTGGAGCTGGTAAAATATGTGCGAGGAGCAAATATTGATAAGTATTCTGATGGCTGGATGGTAAGCCTTAATGGGGCGATATCTGTGGTAGAGCATGGCGCGCTTCGGCATATTGCAAATCCTCAAATATTTTCAGCGCTTGGAT
>MHHS01000042.1:3469-3729 GCA_001817115.1 Candidatus Andersenbacteria bacterium RIFCSPHIGHO2_12_FULL_45_11b | reverse complement strand
GTATCCGCAATTTTTGAAACAATATCCGCGCGGCGTACCGGTAGCTGCGTTTAAGAACATTGTTGCGCCAAGCGCATCCCTGCCTGTTCCGAAAACAGCCGTTTCATCAACCGTTTCAAAATATCCGGAGCTGCGGCCTGCAGCAGCTGCGCTCATCGGCCAAGTTAATGATTTATTTTTGCCGATTTATGATAGGGAGCCGTCTGCGAGCGAAAATGCTTTTTGGATTGATTATATTTATAAGGGGGAAGTTGGCACGC
>MHHS01000042.1:1597-3440 GCA_001817115.1 Candidatus Andersenbacteria bacterium RIFCSPHIGHO2_12_FULL_45_11b | reverse complement strand
GCGCATATCACGGGAGTGCGCCCGGCTATTACATCGCGTGCCGCACAGATAAGCAAAGCGGTACTCAAAAGCAAATGGTTTCCATATCTGTTCTATTTCGTATGGCACCAAGAGCCGAGCGCTGCTGCGAAAGCATATTGGTACGGCAGAATCGACCATGGCGACTGGACTACGATTCAAGGGTTGGGGGGAACGATCCGCTACCTGCAAGAGGCAAGCGGAAAGATGTATAAGTGAAATGCGTGGATAAAAAAAGCGGGCTTTTTGGGCCCGCGGGGGCGAAGAGTTTATTGCTCTTCTGATTGTTTTGGAAGAACGGGATCTGTTGACCGCTGCAAGGCTGCAAGATCACGGATTGACGTAATCATCAGCGATGCAGGAGTGTACGCACTCAAATACGCCGGATTGATTGCGATCAGCCGTGCATGTGCTTGAATAACAGTCCGAACAACGCAAATCGAAGCAAGCGCAGTATCCATTCTTTATTCTCCTTATGGTACCAACTGCAACGGGCAGGTATGCGTGCCGAATGCATACCTAGAAGTGAGAATGCAAGAGCACGTGCTCTTAATTTCCACAGTTCTAGACATGAATCAGTGTGCGCATAACAGCTCCGTTACGCTTATAAAGAACAACGGCATTTATCGTATCCTCGGCAAGGAAAAAGTCAAGCATCGATTTTTTCTGCTGTGCATGGTGCTGCCCAAAAACAGATTGCAAACGATTGGCTGGCTGTGTTTCATCAGCTCGCGCCCGAACAAATCAGGGAGTTGCGAGGTCAGTATGCGAGCTGGGCCGATAAGAATTGAGAGCAAATGCGACGATGAAGCAGGCAAGCGTGATGATGACGATTGTTCCTCCGGTCGATAGATTGAGATAAAACGAGGCAATAATGCCCGTGATAACGGACAATAGCGAAACAGCTTCTGCAATTATGAGTGTATGCTGAAAACTTTTGCGAAACTGCAGGGCGGTGAGTACGGGGATCACTATTAATGCGGATATAAGGAGAATGCCGATAATCGGGATAGAAAGCGCGACTACGAGCGCTGCTAATATGATAAGAATGATATTGATAAGCCGGACAGGAATTCCGCTTACAATAGCAGCATCTTCATCGAATGATATATAGATGAGTTCTTTGTAGAATCCTATAAGAAGGAGTAGTACTGCAGCGCTTACCCCGGCAATCATGTAGAGGTCGGATTGCTGTACCGTAACAATGCTTCCGAAGAGGTAGTTCGTGAGGTTCGTGTTGAATCCGTGGTAGAAACTGATAAGCACAACTGCAATTGCCAGGCTTCCGGAAAGGAATAGCGAAAGTGCTGATTCGCCGTACACTTTTTTGCTGGTGCGCAGACGTTCAATTGCGATACTTGATAGTACGGATGCAATAATTGCAGTGATAATCGGATTGATGCCCAGTAGGAATCCGATTGCAATGCCTGCAAACGATACGTGCGAAAGCGTGTCTGCGATCAGCGAATATCTACGCAATACGAGAAAGATGCCGATAAATGGAGCAATGATGGCAATAATGATGCCGGCAATGAGCCCGCGCATGACGAATCCATATTGGAGGAGCTCAAGCATGGGGAGTATTTACTTTATACGTAAGCGTACGATGCACGGTAGCAATTTCTGTAGCTTCTCGTTCTAACGCGGTATGGTCATGCGATATAAATACAAGTGTTACGTCGTATGTTCGATTCAGCGTGCGAAGCAATGTGTAAAAATCTTTTTGCGCAGATTCGTCGATGCCTGTTGTCGGTTCATCGAGAAACATAACTTCCGGGTTGCTGACTAGCGCTCTCGCAATAAAGACTCTCTGCTGCTGGCCGCC
>MHHS01000042.1:236-1573 GCA_001817115.1 Candidatus Andersenbacteria bacterium RIFCSPHIGHO2_12_FULL_45_11b | reverse complement strand
GAGCATCTCTACTTTTTTAAGCGCATCGGTGACTGCGTCTTTATCTGCTGCGGTTGTTTGGCGCAGAATGCCTCGTTTGCCATACGTTCCCATTAGCACTACTTCGAATACCGTGGCGGGGAAGTTGGTGTCAAAACTAGTAGCTTTTTGCGGAACGTAGCCGATTTTATGCCAGTCTTTAAACTCTGTAATATCTTTTCCAAATAATTTAATGCTGCCGCATTGGGGGGTAAGAAGGCCAAGCATTATTTTGAGCAGCGTCGTTTTGCCGCCCCCATTCGGGCCGACAATGCCCAGGTAATCCCCTCGATGAACTGCAAGGTCTATATTATGAAGGATTGCAGTCTGCCCGTACGAAAAACAAATATCTTTGCACTCGATAATATTTTCTTCATGATTTACTTCGTGCATGATAGTGCCAGTTGAAGGTTATACAAGTTATTGTACATCACCGAAAAATAATCTTGACCCTGTCCTATTTCCGTTTGCGTAAGGCCTTCAAGCGGATTTAACTCCAGTGTCTGTGCTCCAGTTTCATTTGCAATAGTTTGGGAAAGTTTTGGAGAAACTAAACTCTCGAAAAATATATATTTTACATTATGGCCTTGCACGAATTTCGCAGTATCGATCAGTGCTTTCGTTGCAGGTTCTTCATCAGGAGAAAGCCCGGCGATTGCCAGCTGATTCAATCCGTATCGCTCTGCTAAATATCCGAATGCGGCGTGCGATGTTACGATGTCTCTGCTGCTGCAGATTGCCAAGCCATTTTTGTATGCGGTATCTAGCTGATCAAATTTCTGCAGCAATGCAACTGTATTTGCCGCATAGAACGAGGAGTCGCTTGGGTCAATGGCGGTAATCGCATCAGATATTTTTTGCACTTCCTGTTTTGCGAGAATGGGATCTAGCCATACATGCGGGTCGGCGCTGCCAAGCCCTTCTCCTGCAGTAATAATATGCACAGAATTGTTTTGCAGATTCGCTTGTATGCTGTCTCCCCACGGCTCTACATTGCCATTCAGAATAATCAGATTCGCTTGTTCCATCTTCACAATATCTTGCGTAGATGGTTCGTACTCATGCGGTTCTGCGCCTGCCGGCGTTATGTTGATAACGTCTGCCTTATCGCCGGCAATCTGCTGGGCAAAAAACGCCATCGGGTAAAAACTGGCGACGATTTGTAGTTTGGCAGGGGAATGGGGGGCGGGTGTTTTCGCGGTGCGCGACATGGCATATATTCCAATGCCCAGCACGAGTATAAGCGCAGCGGTTATGAGCAAGCTATTTCTGTTCATATTCCCACCATACTCCCCTTTTTCTTAAATGCAACTAACTTG
>MHHS01000042.1:0-229 GCA_001817115.1 Candidatus Andersenbacteria bacterium RIFCSPHIGHO2_12_FULL_45_11b | reverse complement strand
GTGAGTTAGTGCTATACTACGTGGCATGTCAAATACGAGAAATACGAAGGCGCGAGTGCTTATTGAGCGGCTTTTTGCCGCAACGCCAGAGCCTATTTCCGTTCAACAATTGTTTCGTCAAGTGCTGAAAATGTATCCGAAAACAGCATATTCAACCGTATTTCGGATTGTGGGCCGTCTTGAGCAAGAGAAAAAAATCCAGGCAATTGATTGGCGCGAGCGCGGGAGC
>MHHS01000041.1:8682-8824 GCA_001817115.1 Candidatus Andersenbacteria bacterium RIFCSPHIGHO2_12_FULL_45_11b | reverse complement strand
AATAGCCATTTGTTTTATTGAAAGAGATATTCCGATCAGAACGTAGGCTGTTTTTGGAATTTTTTTCAACAGCATAAGTCCGAGCACGAGAAACGCTATTGCCATAAAATCAATATGCGCTACGCGATCAACATACAACGAC
>MHHS01000041.1:3775-8660 GCA_001817115.1 Candidatus Andersenbacteria bacterium RIFCSPHIGHO2_12_FULL_45_11b | reverse complement strand
AAAATCCAAATAGTCCTAGAATAAGAGCATTTTTTCGGTAGAGAAAAATAAGTATTGCGAGCGCCGTTACAGCATGAAATGCAAATACTATCGGCCGGACTACGCTAAGCCATGCTTGAAAAGAGGTAAATCCAATGCGCTGAATTGCGGCTGAAGCAAGATACGATAACGGGAAATAGGTGGCATATTTTTCAGAATTATATGACGTACTTTCAGCTTTTTTATAGGGGTTCTTTCCTTGTGTAATTGCGGCTCCTTCTGCCCATACGTATTGAATATCTGACGCAGTTTCGTCTTGTAAATACATCGCGTGAAGCGCTTCTTTTATAAGAGGTGTTTTTGTGTAAGCTATGTATGCAATTTGTACGCGGTCATGTTGATCTGCATATACAGAGAGAGCTTTTGCCTCGGGTATATTATCAGAACTGATTGTGATGCGAGTAGTGCTCTGTGAGGGTGGAAGTGAAAACGGAAGGCTAATAACGTTGTCGGGGGATAAGATCTGCGATAGCGGCTTGGCGATACGTTGCGCATTATCGATAGTAAAATAAAGAACTGCGTTTTTAGGCGGCCGTACGCTATCGTTCATCCATATAGAAAGTGTTGATATGTTTGTTGCGTGCGGAGGGATAGTAAGCAATGCGTTGTGCTCGGTGTATATTTTTTGATCGTATGCGCTGTCCGGGTTTGGCGGTATTTCAATAAGGATGGCAGGCACTGGCATTGCGAGCACTATTGAAATGCCGGCAAGTGCGAGTATGAGATATCTATGCTTTTTTATTGCGTCGAGGAATTTTCGCATAGGTCAATATAATACATATAATGCCAACAAGAGAAAGTATCTTTGCCGTATGAACGGCTGGGGAATAATATCTAAACGATACGATATGGTCGCCAGCGGGCACTTGTGCTGCTTTAAAAATAGTGTTGGCTTGCAGATGCGGGACGGAAGTGCCATCGATAAAGGTTTGCCATTGTTCGGTGCTTGCGTCATTTAATACCAGAAACGCTTCTTTGTTGCTTTGTACGCGAATATCTACTCGGGTCTGTTCATACGAGATAATTTCTGCGGATGCGGCAAGGGGGATAGAGGGGTCAGCGGGAGAAATATCAGGCGGTGTCGGGCCAGATACATAGATGAGTTTTTCGGGATTATAATCAGGATTTGTGAGATGAGTCCTGATTTCATCGTTTGCCGCAATAAATTGCGCATGTTCGGATAGAAAAGCTTTCGGGTATGCGATAGGATTTTCATAGAGCCGTATGAGAGAATTGCCGATATCAGCTTCTCGAACCAGCTTGTAGCCCGCAGCGAGCATAGGGTCGTTCGTTTGTTCATATCCAAACAGTTGGATAAAATGCGTGATGCCGGCCATGTCCACTAGGGTTTTGTATTTTGTGAGGGCATGCACTCCGTCTCCGTCAAACGCTTCTGAATCGTTTGCAAGGAACATGTCGATGAATTCGCGGTATGGCCGTATGGAAAGCGCGCCGATCCATCTTGCGCTCGAGGCGCCTGCCGTTGCCTGGAGGTGGCGCACCATTAATGCATTTTCCTTGTCCACTTCAGAGGGAAACACTGCTGTATATTTTACGCTAAGAGGCTTTATAGATTGGGATAACTGTTTTTCTGTCGGGTGTTCTTTTCTGACGAAGTATAGGTTTGCCTCGTCGCTTGTACTGGATGTTGTAAATACTTTCATGTTTGTGTCATGCGTGCTCGAGAATTTTATGAACAGATTATCAGTTTCTTCTTCGGCGGGTAAACAGAATGTTTGATCCGTATTTTTATAGACATCGCCAGAGGAGACGCTTGTTTCCAAGTAGACTTTCCCCTGCAGTCCGGACTGAATTGTAACCGTCATTTGAGTATCTTTTTCTGAATCGGCCTGTATTGGCACAATAAGGCAGTCCACATTTTTTTTGGGCAGTATGATCGGCTGTATGACTGTAAACAGAGGCGAGATGTATTCAGAGAGCATGAAGGCTACATTGGGGTTGCCCGTTACCGGCAAATGCTCTGCCGCATATAGTCGTGCGGGAAGGTCCGTATCTTCTCGAAATTGCATGAGGTCTTCTGCAAGTGGAGAAGGATTTTTTGCTTCGGATGCGGGAATTCTTGGATTATAGTCCCATCCGTACCAGATCAGCGTTCCTGCAGCGAGTGCGAGGAGCAGCCATGCTTTTCTTTCCGGTTTTATTTTCAAAAACAAAAGCGTGCCCGGCAGAATAATTCCGGCAGCAATCAGCCACCAGGATGCATTGCTGAACTTAAAGAGTTCCCAAAAACGTTCTGCAAATGCCGCATCATATTGGGAATATATGTATGCCGGCAATGCAATAAGAAAAAGCGGAGTTGCATACCCTGCAATAAGGCATGCTATTTTTTTTGCAGAAGTTTTTGCGGCAAGTACATCATGCAGTCCGATAGCTGCCAGCAGTACTATTCCGATGTCAAAAAAGAATACAAACCTGCCTACTACGCCAATTGTAGTAATATAATGGTTTTCTACCAGGTAGGTGTAGATGGGGGAATATCGTCCCAGCGCAAGCGCTATGCCCCCCAGCACAAGCGCAAGCGCCGCAATGCGTTCATTTCTATATGTTTTCCATGAGGCAAGCGCCATGCCTGCTAAGATAAGCGGAATGATTCCCGTATATGCGGCAAGCTCTTGGAATCCTTTCGGCCCGAAATAGTGTGCATGGTCTCCGAAGAAATAGGGCAAGATAAGCGTAATTGCGGCATAGGGCGGGTAGCTGAATTCATACAGTTCCGCCATAGGTAAGCCCGCCGCTCTCTCCGTTTGCGGTAAGAATTCTTGTAAAGGCAGGATTGCAAACGACGACAAAAGAAACGCAATGCCTCCAGCATATATGGTGAGCAAAAGCGTTTTTGCTTTGAACTTTTGCAAAAATAGCGCAAGACCGATTATAGTAGCTGCGATAAACGTGTACAGTACGACTTGCGGCTGGCCGCTCATGGTTATTGCGGATGCTATCAGCGCGAGCGCTGATGCGCGCCGCATTGTTGGTTTTTTGATAAGCGTATCAATTGCAATCAGCAGCCATGGCAGCAGCATGGTGCTCGTATAAAAATTTACATGGTTTAAATGCCCGATAGAAAATCCGCAATATGCAAAAACAATAGCTCCGAGCGTTGCCGCTGTCGGATGAAGATTTCTGCGTATGAGAAATGCGTACATGCCGATGCTTCCGAGCAGGAAATACGCGACAACGGATGTTTGCAAAAGCGCGAGCGGCGGAATATACAGTGCCCGCATTATCAGGTGAAGCGGCGTGAAAAAACCAAGCTGTCCCCACCCTAACAGCGGCTGGCCGAATCCGAATTCGTTAGCCCAAAGAGGTAATTGCCAATTGTGCTGAAACTCTGCATATGCCGTTTCTATGGGATAGTAAATTATTTTCAGGTCATCCAAAAAATATACGTATTCTCCGGATATAATGGGCACAAAAAAAATAAACCATGTGAGGAAAATGGCAGAAAGGCCGATTTTATGTTGTTTTAGGATGTTGAGTGTCATTTTTCGCTTTCGGGGTAATAAGGCTGTATTCCGGCCATGTTAATAATAATGTCCCCCTCTTGCGTTTGCTTTGGGAGATCGTCTTTATATATGATATCTGCATGAGGGTTTTTAGCATAGAGCCGAAACAGGTAGGCATTTAAGCTCGTCTCTTGTTCTTCTGTGATTCCAACTAAGATTATATTTTTTGCTAGGATGTTTGGCGTTTCTTGTTCCTTTAGCTGCCTGTATGCTTCTTGCGTATATGCAGATTGCTCTTTGTAAAATCGTGTAAGGTTATTATCTCTCGCCATTTGGTACCCGTATACTGCAAGCACTGCACATATGGCATAGAAAATATAATGTTGGATCTTTGGAAAAATGGTTTTTAATATAGTGACGATTGCAATTGCAAGGCCGAATATTGCAAGCGTAAGCCATCGCGGTTTCCAATCGTTTGCAAGCAGCAAAATCGGGCCCATGTATGCAGTCCACCAAAATGCGGAAAAAAGAAGAAGTGCGCGCAGACGTTTATTACGCCAGAATATCGCAAGAGAAGCTAAGAATATTCCAAATACGATAATGCCGGGGTAATACGGGCCGGCAGTTTTTGCTTGCCAGAGCTGAAGTGTTTTATCCAACTTTTGTTCCAGGCTTCTTGTAGCGATTCCAATAGGCCATAGCCGGTGTTCCGCGCTTGCGGCAAGATAGATAACGGTATTACGCGCAATTGATTGTGGGTTCAACGTAAGCGCATATGTTTGATTCGCCGCGCGTTTTTCCGGGAGCGTCGGGTCTCCGAGCACCGCTGTATTTACAACCAAGAATAATCCGGCGGTTATCAGGTATATCGACAGCGCCCATGCTGCCTGCTTGTGTGGTAGTTTGCGTTTTCCCTGATAACGCAATATGCCTTCAAGTGCGATAATAATAAATGGAGTGACTATAACGTACTCCTTCGAAAGCAGGGCAAGCAAGTATACTGCTGCACCCACGTACAATATCGCCTTGCCCTTCTTTTTTCTCCACAGTAGATACAAAGCAATAGACAGCATCGCAAAAAGAGACGCGAAAATATCCTGAATAGAGCTCCACCAGTATATAACTCCGAGCTTTGAGCTATGAAATGCCCAGAGGGCAACCGCGGCAAGCGCTGCGGGGCTTGATCTGAAAATCTGTTTTGCAATGGCAAATAGCAAACAGCCGGTTATTGCAAAGAAAAGAATATTTAAAAAATAATAGAGTGAAGCAGATGTCGGAAATAGAAGATGCAGGAGAAGCGGATACGCGGAAAAGCTCCACGGCCTCCAGAAATCAAATCCGAATTGCGACGTCGGGTCGGTATCTTGATATTGGTGCGCGGT
>MHHS01000041.1:2271-3761 GCA_001817115.1 Candidatus Andersenbacteria bacterium RIFCSPHIGHO2_12_FULL_45_11b | reverse complement strand
AGAAATTCTTGCAAGGATTCCAACATCGTCGCTATAGAAAAATAGTTTTGTTGCCGGCCAGTAGACTATCAGTATGGAGGCGATGATGAGGAAGTAATAAGCGAAGCTTTTAGCTTTTAGCTGATAGCTTTTAGGCTTAATATTTATTTTCTGTGTATGTTGCGATGTTTTTTTGTGCAGGATAAAACCGATGATGACCAGTGTTACTCCGAGCCAAAGAGGGCGTTGATGCGGGAGTAATAGCCATCTGGCAATCATAAGCGCTATTGTCGGGCGTTCATATTCTGTAATTCCAAGAGAGCCCTGTTTATTTATTTCTCCTTGCCGTACGGTAACATCGGGATTTTTTGTTGCGTCGGATTCGTAAGGCAGGCGAAACGCGCGTTCTTTTGCAAGTTCCGGAGCGATTATATCTACTTGATAGCGATTGCCCCGGCTTTGCGCTTCCGGAGGAAATTCAATAATAATTTCAGCTGGCGTAATGCTTTGCGATGCCGAGACTGTTTTATTTAGCGTAAGGTTGCGCATTGAGATTATTACGTCGTCATGTGTAAACGACTCGGAATCTTGCTTCGCGATGGCAATTTTTGAGAGACCTTGAGCGCGAGCAATAAATTCTACAGTCATAGGATTGCTTTTATACACTTGATGAATATGTTTTTCGCCCGGCGATCGGACTTCGGCAACTCGCTCTTGCGGGCGTATATTTCCTGCGAGACCCAGCAGTATCATCAGGATAATAGTGGCAAGAGATGGGATAAATCGCTTTAACATGCTGTAAGCGTATCTAGCGCATCTTCTTTAGGCAACAGGGGGAATTATCTGTAGAATAATCGCATAGAGTTATTATGATCGCTATCCCAGCAAATCTAAAATATCTACTGCTTCTTTTTATTGCATTGTCTCTCTTCTTTATTCCTCATTGGCTTACAGGGGAAGTGTACGGAACGTTTGACTTAAGCAGTATTACCATTCCTGTTGAAGATATTTTTGCGCGGTATCAAAAACAGGGAATCGTGCCGGTATGGGTTCCTGAAATACAAACAGGTTATCCTCTTGTAGCAAACGCAATTCAGAGCTTTTTTTATTTCCCCCATGTTGTTCTGCGGCAAGTCTTTTCCGGTGTCTGGGTAGCGAATTTGTCTTTATTGCTACATATTTGGCTTGCGGGCTTTGGGATGATGGTTCTATTGCAATCCCTTGGCTTCCGCCGCGTTACTGCCGTAATCGGAGCGCTCGTATTTGCCGGAGGAGGCTATTTCATCGGGCGCATTACGCTCCCCCATCTCTTTTTTCCTGTCGCATGGATACCCTTGATTTTATGGAGTCAAGTACGCGCGTTAGAACGGCCTAAACTCAAAAACAGTATTTTGTTTGCGGTATTGATAGCACTGCAAATCTTTTCAGGCCATATACAAGTGTTTGTGTATACGATTATTATCATGCTGGTTGTCGCGATAGTGTATGTGTTAAAAGGCAAATGCTTTCCT
>MHHS01000041.1:0-2261 GCA_001817115.1 Candidatus Andersenbacteria bacterium RIFCSPHIGHO2_12_FULL_45_11b | reverse complement strand
GAGCGCTTACCGGCGCGGAATTGCTTGATGTGAGCTATCCGCCATCGCAGCTGCTTGCATTAGTTTTGCCACGGATTTTTGGGTATCAAGATACGTATACCGGTGCAAAAAACGAGCCGGAGCTCATGGAGTATTTCGGCTGGATAGGACTGATCGCCGGAATGATAGGATTATTTTCTCGAAATACGTGGCGCCATCCTATGGGCATATCCGCATTGGTTCTCGTTATCCTTGGGTTATTGCTGGCAGGAGGAAATTATTCGCCGTTTTTTCATTGGGTTATTGATCATGTTTCGTTTTGGGCCCAATTCGGCAATCCGGGAAGAGCTCTTATACTGGTTCATGTTGGGTGGATAGTGCTTATTGCGTTCGGTATAGAGCGTTTTCGTCTACAACGATGGCAAGCGTATCTCTTATTTGCTTTTGTGAGCGCGGAATTATTGTTTTGGGGGTACGGAGTTAATCGCGTTACGCCTCTTGCAGTATGGCAAAAGCTTCCAGAGGCATTGGCACATGTTCCAACTCGAATTGATGCGCCAAGAATCTTATCGAGCGGAAAGCTTCGGCCGTATGTGGCAACGGATTTCGAGCCTACTCTCGGCCCTTCTTTGGATGAAGGTCTTGTATTTGAACAAACGATTGTGCCGCAGCAAAATGGCTGGCGGGGAGGCACGGTGGGTCTTGCATGGGGCCGCAAGGAAGCAAAGAGCGAGGATATTTATTTGGATATAATAGATGAGTCGGGAAGCAGCGTGCGCCAGCTTGTTATTGATGGTGCGCAGATTGCAGTCGGCGAAAGTGTTCCTTTCGAGTTTCCTCCCATAGAAAATTCAAAAGGACGTACTTTTATGATTCGTATTTGGACCAATCTTGCGAGAATTAGTGCGCCTCATGTAATTATACTTACAAATAGAGGGGGGTATGATTACAATCCTACGGGATTTCTTTCTATGTGTGAGCAGTCGCAATGCAAGATTGTAACTTCTCCTGACTGGGGTGCGAATGCAGATTTAGATATACAGCTTTTCTATAGACAGGCGCCCGTCATGTCGTGGAGAGAATTCTTGCTTCCTCTTGCAGGAGAGAGTACCGGGCAAAAAATGGTTCGCGGACATTTGACTCTTCAAATTGGCCGCATGTATCGATATATGCATGCGCTTGGCGAGCGAGGAAGCTTTGAGGACTCAAACTTGATTTCACGGCGAGATTTATTAGATCGTTTGAGTGTCGGTACGCTTCTTGCTTCATATCCCGAGCATCGTGAGATAGAGGGCATGGACGAGATCGTCCTTACTGGTCAATTCCCTGTTGAACATCAGTATGCTCATGTCTATCGAAATAATCAGGCATTTTTGCGCGTACAGCTTATTTCTTCTGTTCGCAGGGTGCATAATGAGGAGCAAGCGCTGCAGTTAATTTCTTCAGGAGAACTTTCATTGCGAGAGGTTGTTATTGAAGAATTTCCTGAAGCGGAAATTCTTTCGGCGGATACAAGTGCAACAGTTAATATAAAGCGTGATGATCCTCAAACAGTCGAAATAGATGTACGCACGTCGCAAAAACAATTGCTGGTATTGCGGGATGCTATGTATGGCGGATGGCATGCGTTTATCGATGGCGAAAAGGTATCCATATACCCCGTAGATAGCGTATTTAGAGGCGTGGTTGTGCCGCCCGGGAACCATACGGTACGGTTTCAGTATATTCCCAAAGTATATAACTACGCTGCTTCCGCAAGCCTTACTTCTTGGGTTATGGCAATAGGCTTTTTAGCGTGGCAAGGCCATACTGTACTGAAGCGGAAAATGATATTGAAGAAGAGTCGGAGAGATACCGAGTAGGAATACCGACCTCGGCAATACGATAATGCTTTCGTGCGACTGCGACAAGCATTTCAGAGTCGAATACAAAATTATCAGAAAAACCCATAAAGGGAATTGTCGTCAAAAGTTTGCGGGAATATGCGCGATAACCGGAGTGCGCTTCAGAAAGGTGTGTCTTGAGCGTGAAATTCTCTATGCCCGTAAGAAATCGATTTCCAAAATACCGCCACCAAACCATACCTTGTTTGCGAGGATCCTGCCCGATAAAGCGGGAGCCCAGCACCATATCCGCTTGATTTTCTATTATCGGTTCAATTATTTTCGGAACGTAGCTCGGGTCATATTGAAAATCCGGATGAATCATAATGACGATATCGGCGCCTCGCTTGAGCGCTTCCGTATAGCATGTTTTCTGATTTCCGCCGTACCCTTTGTTTT
>MHHS01000040.1:11970-15342 GCA_001817115.1 Candidatus Andersenbacteria bacterium RIFCSPHIGHO2_12_FULL_45_11b | reverse complement strand
TAGACAAGCCGTTCTTGCTTCCAATTGAAGACGTATTTTCTATTGAGGGTCGAGGAACAGTAGTAACTGGCCGTATCGAGCGAGGAATGATCAAAATCGGCGATGAAGCTGAGATTGTTGGAATCCGCGATACACAAAAAACAACAATTATTGGAATTGAGATGTTCAACAAGCAATTAGACGAAGGCCGAGCAGGAGATAATGCCGGAGTTTTACTTAGAGGCTTGAAGAAGGAAGATGTTGAACGAGGACAGGTTGTTGCAAAGCCAGGAAGCATCAATCCGCACAAGAAATTTGAAGCAGAAGTATACGTTCTTACAAAAGACGAAGGCGGACGCCATACCCCATTCTTCAAAGGATACAAGCCGCAGTTCTACATCAGAACAACGGACGTAACTGGAGAAGTGTTCCTTGCAGAAGGAACAGAGATGGTTATGCCTGGCGATACGATCAGCATCACCGTTGAACTTGGCGCGAAAGTTGCTATGGAAGACGGAATGCGATTCGCTATCCGAGAAGGCGGCCGAACGGTTGGAGCTGGAGTTGTTACCAAAATTGTTGAGTAATGGCTGAGGATACCAAACAATCTGACGCAGTTGAAGCACCTGCTGTTCCGAAAATTCGGATCAAGCTGAAGGCATACGACCACAAGTTAATCGACCAATCTGCGAAGCAGATTATGGATGCGGTGGAACGGGACGGCGCGAAAGTTGCCGGCCCCACTCCGCTTCCAACTGCGAAGAAAAAGTACACAGTGAACCGTTCTACGTTCGTGCATAAAAATGCACGCGACCAGTACGAAATCCGCGTACATAAACGATTGATTGACATTGTGCAATCAACTCCCCGCACTGTGGATACTCTGATGAGTTTGAATCTGCCTGCTGGAGTAGATGTGTCGATGAAGACGGTATAAGTTGTGTCATCCCGGCCCGTGAGCCGGGATCCACGTAGATTCCGGGTCAAGCCCGGAATGACAACTATCGCAAAACACCCCGCATTAGCGGGGTGTTTTGTTGTGTCAAGAAAAAATCTTTCCGGCGGTGAAGCTGGAAAGATTTGAAGTCGCATTGATTAGTCATTTGGCGCTGTGGCGATTCTTGAGGAGTTCATCTATTAATGCTGGGGATATGGGGGATGGAAGGAGTGTTTGTGTTTCAAGAAGGAATTTGAGATCTTCTATTGTTATTGCTTGACCTGAATCTTTTTCAAAGTGAGAGCAAATAGTTTTCATCAGAGGCAAGACATCGACCAAAAAGTAATTGTTTTTGAGTTCAAACATTTCCCTTTTTGCAGGAGGAATCCAATTCGCTGCACATTTTTTGATCTCCTCAAGCGGTATGTTTAGAGTGAGAGATATTGCTTCAAAGTGCTTTTTTGGTACTGGTTGTTTTTCTTTTTCCCATTGATATAACTGTGATTGCATGATCCCAAGGGCTATCGCAATTTCTTGTTGTGTTTTCTGTAAAGTTTTGCGCGCTCGGCGGATTCTCTGTCCGAGGGTTTCTTCGGTATCGGCCATGATTTGGCTCCTTTTGAGCAAGTGAAATGAACGAGTGTGCAACGGATTACTGTTGCATGATATGTCGTTTGCGTCAAGCGCGGGCGCCATCTTACGACTTCGCCCCTCACTCCTGACTGCCAGCTTGGCAGTCTAGGCCCTCTCCCAGAACGGGAGAGGGGAATCTTATTTGCGTTTTTTCCAGAGATGTTCTATCCTGAAAACTACCCGTACATAGGTGTGGGAAAGTCGTTTTATGAGCTTTTACTTAATAAGCTTTTTTATTTTCAGCTCCATGCGAGTAACACATTATGAAAGCGCTTCTAGGACGAAAAATCGGCATGTCTCAAGTATTTTCTCCCGATGGAGAAGTGATTCCTGTTACTCTTATTTCTGCGCTTCCTAACACCGTTACTATCCGCCGAACTGTCGAAAAAGACGGGTACGCTGCTGTCCAATTAGCACTTCCGAAAAAAGAGGGAGCGAAACTTGGCGAGAAGCGAACCCCGAACGCATATAAGGAAGTATTTGCCACGCGACGAGAATTTGCTGGGGAGCTTGCTGATGGCGTTGAAGCTGTTGGAGTTGACCAATTTGCGGAAGGCGATGCAATTGAAGTTACTGGAGTTTCGAAGGGCAAGGGGAATCAGGGAGTAGTAAAGCGGCATCATTTTGCCGGAGGCCCTGCGTCTCATGGACACAGACACGTATTGCGTAGACCGGGGTCTATTGGAGGCCGATTCCCGCAACACGTTATGAAAGGAATGCGCATGGCTGGCCGGATGGGTTCTGACAAAGTAACGGTAAAAAATCTCCAAATCATAAAAGTTGATGTGGAGAACAACCTCGTTGCCGTAAAGGGCGCTGTGCCGGGGTCTCGAGGAAGCATCGTCTCTATTTTAGGCGTTGAAGGAAAATAATATATGAAAACTCCTGATACTAAAAAAGAAAAAGGGAAAGACGCAACATTGCCTGTTCGCGTATTAGGCATGAAGATTTCTAAAGATACGCTTGCCGTACCTGAATACATTGTTGGCGTAGAAACTCCGGCATTAATTGCGCGCGCAATTCATACGACTCACAGACGCATGCGTATTCGCAAGGCACATACGAAAGAGCGTGCAGAAGTTCAGGGCGGCGGACGAAAACCATGGAAACAAAAGGGTACTGGCCGATCTCGCCATGGGTCAAGCCGGTCTCCTGTCTGGGTTGGCGGCGGAATTACGTTTGGTCCAAGAAGCCGCAAAACAAGCATTCGAAAAACACAGCTTCGAGAGCGACGACGCGCATTCTCTGGAGTGCTTGCGATGCATGTACAAAACGCATCTTTGATGATTATGCGGCTCGAAAAAGATACTCCGATAAAAACTAAGGATGTAACGAAGGATGTTGCAGGCAAAACTGGATTGCTGGTCATTATCGATGAGTCGCATAAGCCATTAGAGCGTGCAATGCGAAACATTCCTACTGTTCGTGTTCGATATGCGCATAAGGTTCTGTTGAGCGATATTATGCATGCCCATGAAGTGTGGGTCGACGAAGCTGCACTTCCAATTATTCAAAACCGTTGCAGTTTATAATACGTTCTTATGTCACTTCTTACACTATCAAAACGAATTCTCGGGAAAGACAAAAAAAAGGCTCCCGTTCGCAATAAGAAACTGAAATCAGTTGCGAGCTCTGCTACGAAGAAAAAACAGTCGGTAGATGCACATGCGCTTACGAGCGGACGCATCGGCCTTATGGAGGTTGTTTCCGAAAAAGGAATTTTGCAGCAATCTTCTGGAACGGTGGTATTTAAAGTATTGCCACATGTTACGAAGAGCCAGATTGCGCATGTAGTAGAAAGCAGATATGGCGTTCGCGTTCTC
>MHHS01000040.1:0-11936 GCA_001817115.1 Candidatus Andersenbacteria bacterium RIFCSPHIGHO2_12_FULL_45_11b | reverse complement strand
GTCGCAGGGGTATTACAGAAGGCGTTACGAATCAGTTTAAAAAAGCGTACGTGAGAGTAGATAACGTACAATCAGTTGTTTCTCATATATAACGTTCTATGGCTATTAAGATTTATAAATCAACTCGAGGTGCTCGTAAAAAAGCTTCGATCGTAGACAGAACCGATCTATATCGCGGCGAGCCGATGAAGAGCAAGCTTATGAAAAAAACTGCCACGAGCGGCAGAGGTTCTGCGGGCAAGATTACAACTCGGCATCGCGGCGGCGGAGTGAAGCGCAATGTTCGTCTTATTGATTTCGGGCAAGAAAAGGCAGGAATTCCAGGAACGGTTGAACATATCGAATTTGATCCAAACCGGTCAGCATATGTTGCTCGTATCGTATATGCAGACGGAGATCGTCGGTATGTGTTAGCTTGGACGGGAGCCGCAGAGGGTTCAAAGATGATTTCTGATGTAAAAGCTCCAGAAAAAGAGGGGAACCGAATGCAGCTGCAGAATATTACCCCGGGACTTTCCGTATTTAATGTTGAGCTGAAAGCTGGCCGAGGAGGCAGCTTGTTCCGCTCTGCAGGATCGTACGGCATCGTAATGGATATTCAGGACCAATATGCGCAGATTAAGATGGCGTCCGGAGAGGTGCGCTTGATTTCTAAGCAGTCGTATGCCACAATTGGTTCGGTCAGCAATCCTGATTGGCGGTTGCAGAAAATTGGATCTGCGGGGCGAAATCGTCGCCTTGGAAAGCGTCCGAACGTACGAGGAAAAGTAATGAATCCTGTGGACCACCCTCATGGAGGCGGAGAAGGCGCGCAATCTATCGGCTTGAAGTATCCGAAAACAAAATGGGGAAAGCATGCAAACGGCGTACGCACAAGAAAGCCGCAAAAGTATTCTAATCAATTTATTTTGGAACGCAGAAAGAATAAGAAGAAGAAATAATATCTATGTCACGATCACTCAAAAAAGGACCATTCATTGATGCTCACTTGCTTGAAAAAGTTAAGAAGTTAAAGCAGGGCGACCGAACGGTCATTAAGACGTGGAGCCGAAGATCAACTATTTTTCCGGAAATGGTCGGCTTTCGCTTTGGAGTGCATAATGGCAAAGAGCATATTGCGGTGATGGTGACGGAGGATATGGTTGGTCATAAGTTGGGAGAATTTGCGTTGTCTCGAAAGTTTATTCGCCATGGCGGAAAATTGCAGAAAGAAGTTGAAACTGCAAAAGCACCAGTTGCCGCAGCTGCTCCTAAGGGCGGTAAATAATACGATATGAAAGTTTCTGCTACACAAAAACACGCTCGCATGGCTCCTCGAAAAATTCGTCCATATGCACGAATGATTCAGGGGATGGCTTCCGATAAAGCGATTACGCAGCTGACATTCGCTACGGGCAAGGCTCCTGAAATTTTATTGCATGTAGTAAAAAGCGCCGTTGCAAATGCAGTGAACACGCATGAGCTTGCAAAGGATAGTCTGAAGATTTCAAGCATACTAGTGAATCAGGGGCTGGTTATGAAGCGTTTTAACCCTGTTTCCAAGGGTATGGCCCACTCTATTTTAAAGAGAACAGCTCATGTAACTGTTGTTGTTGAAGGCGATGCGCAAGCGAAGGCAGAAAATAAAAAGGCTGCGAAAAAGCAGCCGGCGATTAAGACGATTTCTGCTGATGAGTTTGTTGCAACGCAGAAAAAGGAACAAGAAAAAGAAGAGCAGGAGCTTGCAAAAGAAGAGTTGCATAAGCACGACGCCATAGAAGAGCGATCTGTTGAGACGATTCGAGATAAAAAGATGAATGCATTTGAGAAAACAAAAATGAACCAACAGGGCGGAGATTCGAAAAAGACGCATCGAAGAAAAAGCATTGGATAATATCTAACTTCATATTCCTATGGGCAGAAAAACAAATCCAAATATATTACGAGTCGGCAACATCCTCCACAACTGGGATG
The DNA here is from genome assembly GCA_001817115.1 of Candidatus Andersenbacteria bacterium RIFCSPHIGHO2_12_FULL_45_11b. Lineage (GTDB taxonomy): Bacteria > Patescibacteriota > Andersenbacteria > UBA10190 > UBA10190 > HO2-45-11b. The sequence goes on along the minus strand of MHHS01000040.1, from coordinate 9,983 downwards.
CGAAGTGGTTTTCTGATAGCCCAAAAGACTTTCGAGATAATTTACTGCAAGACATTCATATTCGAAATTACTTGAAGAAGCAATTGCGCTCTGCATCTATTTCTCGCGTAGAGATTGTCCGCCAAGCTAAAGAAATTGCTCTTACAGTGCACACTTCTCGTCCAGCTATGGTGATTGGAAGAGGCGGAAGCGGTATTGAAAAAATTCAAAAAGATTTGCAAAAAGTGCTAGGAAAAGAAACACGTGTTCGCATTAATGTGCAAGAAGTGCGAAATCCGGAGACGGATGCAACTGCGGTGGCGACGCAAGTAGTAGATCAAATTGAGCGCCGTATGCCGTATCGAAGAGTATTAAAGCAGGCAGTGCAGCGATCAATGCAGGCAGGCGCTCGCGGAATTCGCATTGCGGTCGCGGGTCGATTAAATGGCGCTGATATTGCTCGACGAGAATGGCTAGCAGATGGAAACGTTCCATTGCACACATTTCGAGCTGACATTTCCTATACAACAAAAACGGCATTTACGACATTTGGAACAATTGGCGTGAAGGTTTGGATTAATCGCGGCGAATATGAACTAGAAGATGCGGAACGTCCCGGTGAGGCGGTTGGTGCTCCAAAAGAACGGCCGGTTGCCCGCCGAGCGCGTCCGTCGCTGGCAGATAAAGTTGTAGGTTCTAAGTAGTAAGTTGTAAGCACTACGCTATGGCATTTATTCCCCGAAAAGTTAAACATCGAAAACACCAAAAGGGCTCTGTAAGAGGAGCGTCTAAGGGGTCTCTTTCTGTTGATTTTGGTCAATATGGATTAAAGGCCATGGAAAGCAGATGGATTTCTGCGCGTCAGTTAGAGGCTGCGCGCCGAGCGGTTACTCGTCATGCGAAGCGAAGCGGAAAAGTGTGGATTCGCGTATTCCCCGATAAGCCAATTACGCAAAAGGGACAAGAACTTCCAATGGGTAAGGGAAAGGGCGCAGTAGATCACTTCGTTGCCGTGGTGCGCCGCGGGCGGATTATGTTTGAAGTAGACGGGATGGACGAAGCAACTGCTCGAGAGGGGCTTAGGCTGGCTGCTCAAAAGCTGTCGCTTAAAACAAAGTTTGTAAAAAAAATGTAGTTCTATGAACATGCAAGAATTACTCCAATTATCAAACGAAGAATTATCGAGCAAGCTTGTGCAAGCTAGGCAGGCTGTATATGCGATGTCTGAAGATGTTTCGCGGGGGAAAGAGAAGAATTTCTCTCAATTGAAGAGGCTTAAGGCTGATGTAGCGCGTATTTTTACAGCCATTCAGATAAAGAAAAGCCAATAATTTGCGTTTTTTACGATATTCATTCATAGTAATCTCTTATGAGCACATCAGACACAACTCCGAAAGAAGGCAAAAAGCGACAGCTTTCCGGTTCTGTTGTGCGTAAATCAGGTGCAAAAACGGTGTGCGTGGAGATTGTTCGGGCTGTTTCGCATCCTTTATACGGCAAGCGGATGAATAGAACGGCTCGATATTTGGCCCATGACGAGAGCGATGCAATTGCAGTGGGCGATACTGTTCTTATCGAAGAATCTAGGCCGCTGTCGAAGAAAAAGCGTTGGATTGTAATAAAAGCAATATGATCCAGGAAGAAGCTAAATTAACAGTTGCTGATAACTCGGGCGGCAAAATGATTAAAGTCATTCGAGTGCTCGGTTCTACGAATCGTCGTTATGCGTATATCGGCGATGTTGTGGTTGCCGCTGTTAAAGTAGCGGAACCGCGATCTGCAGTGAAGAAGGGGGACGTTGTTCGCGCCGTTATTGTGCGTGTTCGTAAAGAGCACAAGCGTTCTGACGGTACTGCTATCCGATTTGATGACAACGCTGCAGTTATTGTGGGGAAGGAATCAAAAGACCCTGTTGGAACCCGCGTATTCGGTCCTATTGCAAGAGAGCTTCGAGCGCGCGGATTTCAGAAGATTGTTTCTTTAGCCACAGAAGTTTGGTAATCCTATGACAATGATTTCTCTAAAAATTAAGACAGGCGATGTCGTGCGAGTTCTTCGCGGAAAAGATGCTGGAAAAACTGCAAAGATTGTTGCAGTGTTGCCTGTAGATGAAAAAGTTGTGGTAGAAGGATTGAATCCGGTATTTAAGCATGTTAAGCCGCGCCAGTCCGGGCAAAAAGGCCAGCGCGTTACCATCTCTGCGCCGCTTCGAATTGCAAATGTGCAAGTAGTTTGTCCGCAATGCAAAAAAGGAACGCGCGTAGCGCTGAGTCGAGAAAACGGAATTAGGCAGCGTATGTGCAAGAAATGTAATGCAATTATTGAATAGTCCTGTTATATGCCAGTTATCACTTCTACAACAAAAAAGCTCGCCGATGCAATGAATATAGCGAATATTCATGCAGTGCCTCGCATTACAAAAATTCTTGTGACTGTTGGCGTTGGAAAAAATCGAGACAATAAGCAATATATTGAAGCGGTACAAAAAGACCTTGCTGCAATTACAGGCCAAAAACCAAAGGAAACGCATGCTAAAAAATCTATTGCAGGATTTAATGTGCGGGAAGGAAATCTTGTGGGATACAGCGTCACTCTTCGCGGGAAGCGAATGGAGGATTTCTTGACCCGATTTGTCGACATTACATTACCTCGCGTTCGAGATTTTCAGGGGCTTTCCTTAAAGGTGCTTGATGGTCAGGGAAATGCAAGTATTGGATTAGCAGAACACCTGGCATTTCCGGAAATCCATGCAGACAAGACAGATATCATCTTCGGCGTTGGAGTTACGTTCGTAAGCACTGCAAAAGACAGCGCAACTTCCGAGCAGATGTTTCGTGCCCTCGGATTCCCATTTAGGACTAAAGAGCTTGATGAAAAGTAATATATACAGTATTCTCACTATCTAACGACACTATGGCAAAAACATCTTCCATCGCAAAGAGCAAACGAGAGCCGAAATTTTCGACTCGCGCTCGCAGTCGTTGCAAGCTCTGCGGACGTCCTCGCGGATATATGTCTGATTTTGGCATGTGCCGTATTTGTTTCCGGGAGCAAGCGGAGGCTGGAACCGTGCCTGGTATTAGGAAGTCATCGTGGTAATTTGATATTCTATGGACTCTGTAGCAAACACACTTACGATTTTATTGAATGGGCAGCGCGTTGGAAAAGAGCGCGTGGCTGTTCCGTATGCCCGATTCACAAAAAGCCTTCTTGAGTTCTTGAAAAAAGAATCGTTGATCGGAGATATGCGCATGCAGGAAAGCCCTGTTTCAAAACTGGTCGTTTCTCTTGCGTATAATGAAAATAAGACTCCGAAGATTACCGGTGCTCGAAGAATCAGCAAGCCAGGCCGCAGAGTGTACGCGCCGGCTGCAAACTTGCCATATACGCAACAGGAGTATGGAATGATTATTGTATCGACTCCCGAGGGGTTGATGGATGAAAAGCATGCCCGTGGAAAAGGCTTAGGCGGAGAACTTATTTGTGCAATTTGGTAATTCTCTATGTCTCGAATTGGTAAAAAAGAAATTCTTATCCCATCTGGCATTACCGTAACGGTGAGCGGTGCTGACGTACATATTGCAGGTCCGAAGGGAGAGCTTACTATTGCAGTGCACCCTGTGATTGGAGTCGCAGTTCAAGAAAATATGCTTACATGTACCATTGCTCGGAAAACGAAGAAATCTTCTGCTTTATGGGGTACGATGCGCGCAATTCTTGCAAATGCCGTAGAGGGCGTGCATACCGGATTTAAAAAACAGCTCGAGCTGCAAGGCGTAGGGTACCGAGCCGCTATGCAAGGCAAGAATATTCAGCTGCTCGTAGGATTTTCTCACCCAGTACTTATCGAGGCTCCTGAAGGGATTACTTTTTCCGTTGAAAAAGAGATTATTACTGTAGAGGGATTTGATGCATATTTAGTTGGGCAAGTTGCGGCAAATATTCGCAAAGTTCGACCACCAGAGCCGTACAAGGGAAAGGGTATTCGATATGTAGGCGAGCACGTTCGTCGAAAGGTTGGTAAAATTGTCGGTTCTGCTGCATAATATACTATCACTCTATGAATCACGAACGACGCAACCGAAGACATGGAAAAATCCGATCCCGCATGGTTGGAACTGCTGATCGTCCTCGCGCATGCGTATATCGCAGCATCAGGGGGCTTGAAGTTCAAATTATAGACGATACAAAAGGTGCGACGCTTGTTTCTGCGCGAAAAATTGCTGATGGCAAAGAAAATAAAATGGCTATTGCATCTGCTGTCGGTACGGAGCTTGCTGAGAGTGCGAAGAAAAAAGGTATTTCTGTTATTGTCTTTGATCGCGGAGGATACCGTTATCATGGAAGAGTAAAAGCGCTCGCAGAAGCAATGCGGGCTGGTGGTCTCATGTTTTAATACACTACTGATATGGCATTTACACCAGGACAATTTGATGACAACCAATTCGGACACGAAGTGTTGGAGATTTCACGCGTGGTCCGCGTAGTAAAAGGCGGCCGGCGATTCCGATTCCGAGCTACTGTTGTAGTAGGCGACCGATCTGGGAAAATCGGTCTTGGTATCAGCAAGAGCCGAGACGTTCAGCAGGCAATTCAAAAAGCGCAGGCTCGTGCAATGAAGCGTATTGTTACTATTCCACTTACAGAAGGTACGATTGACCATGAGGTTGTTTCGAAATTCAAGGGAGCTAAAGTATTGTTAAAACCAGCTCGTCCGGGCACAGGAGTGATAGCAGGCGGAATTATCCGTACGATTGCAGACCTTGTAGGTATTCGCGATCTTGTGTCTAAGCGATATGGCTCTGCAAACCGAATCAGCAACGCACGGGCTACTATTAAAGCATTTGAACAGCTACAATAAGAATGCTCATATGTCGATATTCCAACTTCCATCTATTACTAAGAAAAAAAACCGTTTAGGTCGCGGCCATGGGCGTAATGGCGGCAAATCTGGCCGCGGGCAAAAAGGGCAAAAATCTCGAGCGGGGTATAGCGCAAAGAAAGGTTTTGAAGGCGGGCAAACTCCGCTATATATGCGTTTTCCAAAAGGGCGAGGTGTAAAGCAAATTACTCCATCTCAGATTAAGAAACCTGCGGTGATTACATTGGGCGTGCTTAGAGGGTTTGAAGCTGGCAGTATTGTTGGGCCGGGGCAGCTTCATAAGCGCGGATATGTGCAGAAAAAAACAGATCGTGTAAAACTGATCGGCGCAGGCGCGCTTGAAGGAGCATATACGGTTCGCGTGCACGCATGTACCCCTGGTGCGAAAGCTGCTGTTGAAAAAAGCGGAGGAAAAGTGGAGCTGATAGAAATAAAGAATCGTGACTGATTTTTCGCGATTTACTGCGATTATACGGATTCCGGAACTCCGGAAAAAGCTTTTCATCGTTCTGTGGCTTATTTTAGTATTTCGCATTGCCGCAGTTATTCCTGTGCCTGGCGTTCCTAAAGAAAGCTTGGCGCAATTATTTCAGGGAAACCAATTATTCGGATTGCTTGATATTTTTTCTGGCGGAGGATTGTCGCGCCTTTCTATTGTTATGCTTGGCCTTGGGCCATACATCACTGCATCGATCGTTATTCAGCTATCAACAATGATTTTCCCCCGATTAGAAGAAATGCAGAAAGAGGAAGGCGAGGCAGGAAGGCGCAAGCTGAACCAATGGACTAGAATGCTCGCCGTGCCCTTCTCCGCATTGCAAGGATTTGGATTCTTAAACTTACTGCAACAAAGCGGTTCCCAAGGTGTTGCCAGCCTTACCTTTAGCCCATGGCAGATAATTCTGACATTGATTGCGCTTGCAGGCGGAACTATTTTCTTGATGTGGATTGGCGAACTTATTTCTAAGCAAGGTTTTGGAAATGGAATTTCCATTATTATTTTCGTAGGAATTATCAGCAGATTACCAGAAGCAATAACGCAAATATTTGCCACATGGACGCCCGACCAATTATTTACCTATGGCGCATTTTTGCTTGTATCCTTGGTTGTGATTGCAGGAGTGGTGGTTATTACGGAAGGCCAACGGTCAATTCCTGTGCATTATGCAAAACAGGTTCGGGGTAATAGAATGCTCGGCGGGACGTCAACGCACTTGCCGCTTCGCGTAAACCAAGCCGGAGTGATGCCTATTATCTTCGCGCTTTCTATTATGCTGTTTCCTGGAATTGTTGCAAACTTCTTTGTTGCGGCAAGCAATGCAAACGTGGCCGCAGTGGCGCAGTATATTGTTTCATTATTCCAAAACCAATGGTTTTATGGAGTATTTTACTTTGTTTTAGTTGTATTGTTCACCTATTTTTATACATCTGTTACGTTTGATCCAGATCAAATTTCTGAAAACGTGCAAAAGCAAGGAGGATTTATTCCAGGTATTCGCCCCGGCAAACAAACAAAGAATTATCTGCAGTATGTAGTGCGAAGAATTACGCTTGCGGGTGCAATCTTCTTGGGAGTAATTGCCGTACTTCCATTAATCGTGCAAGGGTTTACGGGGCTTCGCACGCTCACTATCGGAGGCACTGCGCTGTTGATTGTTGTATCTGTGGTGCTAGAAACAATGAAACAGATTGAATCGCAATTAACAATGCGTGAATACGAAGGATTCTTATGATATTGCCAAAAGTATTGTACGTAATGGGAATGCCTGGCGCCGGCAAAGGAACCCAGGCGGAAATGATTGCAGAAACAGTAGGGTATATGCAATTTTCAACAGGGAATGCATTTCGCACCATTTCTCGCCAGGACACGGATTTGGGGCGCCGCGTAAAAGAGACGATAGATAATGGATTTTTGGCTCCGCCGGAGATGGCTGCTGAAGTTGTAATTGCCGCAGTGCAAGAATTTGTGTCGCACGATACAGGGCTAGTGTTTGACGGCACTCCGCGCACGGTGCGCGAATCTGAAATTGTGGATCAGTTCTTTTTGGATCATGGATATGGCCGTCCTCTCGTCTTGTATTTAGAAGTGAGCAAGGAAATAATGATGGAGAGGAGCAGCAAGCGGCTATATTGCATGGATATTGCAGATGGGTTTCCGGTGTTAGACGATAAAGATGCCGCGTTGTGTGCCTCGCGGGGCGGTAGAGTGGGGCGCCGGCCAGACGATGAGCCAGAGAAATTTTTGACGAGATACAACGAGTTTATGAAACATACCTATCCGGTTGTGGAGCGTTATAGGAAAGAAAGTATTTTGCATGTAATAGATGGTTCGCAAGACAGGCATGTAGTGCATGAAGCGATTATGGGTATTATCGGCCAGTATGATTACGAAAAAAAGTCCTAAAGATATTGAAAAGCTGGCTCGTGCCGGAGCGCTTCTTGCAACGATTCTTGATGGGCTTGTTAAGCGGGCGATTGTTGGCGCTACTGGAAAAGATCTTGATGCGTATGCATTGCATGAAATGGAACTTGCGGGTGCAAAGCCTGCGTTTTTAGGATATGGGCAGCCGCCATTTCCCGGTTCGATTTGTGTTTCTGTAAACGCAGAAGTGGTACATGGGCTTCCTCGAGATATTCCATTTATAACAGGCGATATTGTTGGTATCGATGCGGGTTTATGGCTCGATGGCGTAGTCGTGGATAGCGCGCGAACAGTAGGCATCGGAACGATATCGAAAGAGAATGAACATTTAATGAGTGTAACGAAACGGGCGCTGGAAATCGGTATTCAGCAGGCGCAGGTAGGAAACACAACCGGCGATATCGGCCACGCAATCCAGGAGTATGTAGAAAGCGAAGAGCTAGAAGTCGTGCGAGCATTAGTTGGGCATGGCGTTGGATATGATTTGCACGAAGAACCTCAAGTTCCCAATTTCGGAAAAGCAGGTTCCGGTACGAGGCTTGTAGAAGGTATAGTCATTGCAATCGAGCCGATGGTGACGTTTGTGAGCCCGGAGATTATGACTGCTTCCGATGGATGGAGTATTGTTGCGCTTTCCGGGAAGCCGTCTGCTCATGAGGAGCATACGATTGCCATTACAAAAAATGGTCCGAGGATTTTAACTGTTGCTGCATGAGCGGTGTTGTTGCACTCGATATCGGGAATCGCTACATTGGTATAGCAACAGTAGATCATTCTGGCAAAATTCCGTATCGTTACGCAACGATAGACAGGAAGAGCGAAGATGCGCTTGCGGCACTGAAAAAAATATGTGACGAAGAAAAAATTTCTATCATAGTTGCGGGGGTGCCTTTTCATGTGGAAGATGGGAGCGAAACGGATCAAACAAGAAAAACAAGAGAATTTATTGCACAGCTCAAAACCGTTTTACCTGATATTTTGGAATATATTGAAATCGATGAAACGCTCACGAGCCAGGAAGCAAAACGGCTGCTTGGGATTGAGGGTGCGCCTATTGCAGAAGAGCATGCGGAGGCAGCGCGGATTCTCTTGTATGAATATCTAAATCAAGTTATATAGAAATGTATGTATTTATCATGTCATGCCGGACTTGATCCGGCATCCACGTGGATTCCCTGGTCAAGCCAGGGAATGACAACGTTATTATGAATGAGATTTTACAGCTAATTGATGCCCAGTTAGACGAACTGCTTCCTGCAGAAACTGATAACCCAACCCTCTTGCATGCTGCAATGCGCTACAGCGTGTTTTCTGGAGGAAAAAGAATTCGTCCAGTGTTGTGCGTAGCAGTATGCGAGGCGCTTGGAGGTTCTGTGCAGGACGCGCTTGTCGCCTCTTGCGCTATTGAAATTTTACATACGTATACGCTTATTCATGATGACTTGCCGGCAATGGACGATGATGATATGCGTCGTGGAAAGCCCTCCTGTCATAAAAAATTTAACGAAGCTACAGCCATTCTTGCGGGAGACGCTTTGCTTACGCTTGCGTTTGAATGGTTAGGGGGTACGGGGAATGTGCAGCCGGTTGTAGACTTGGCGCGCGCATCCGGGAGCTTAGGAATTATTGCAGGCCAGCAGGATGATATGACGATGAAAAACAGTACGCCGTCTAAAGCGCAGTTTCTGGAAATGCAGCGCAAAAAAACAGCAATCTTGTTTTCTGTTTCTTGCGGTATTGGAGCCCGATGTGCAAAAGCCGGAAACGATCAAATTGCGCATGCTCAATTGTTCGGAGAAACGCTCGGACGGGCCTTCCAATTATTTGATGATTTGTGCGATAATGATCCGGTGACTATGAGTGTTATCGGTCGTGAAGAAACTATGAAACTTGCAGAGAAATACAAGGCAGATTCATATAATGAGTTATCTGCGTTCGCGAGCGAAGCTACGCAGCTTCGTGATATAATCGATTTTACGTACTCGTCATTCAAGTAGCTATGAGCGAATTGATACCAAAGCATATTGCAATTATTCCAGATGGAAATCGCAGGTGGGCAAGCGCTCAAGGGAAAGCTGCAATCGATGGGCATGCAGCAGGATCAGACGTGCTTCGCGCTATTATGCCGCATGCGGCAGACCAGGGAGTTGAATATATTTCCATATGGGGAATGTCGCTCGATAATTTCCAGAAGCGAGACATCGCCGAAGTTACCGGATTGCTTTCTTTATTTAGAAAAGAATTTAAAGATTTAATTACCAGCGACGACATTCACAGCAGAAACGTAAAAATTTCTGTATTGGGCAGATGGCGGGAAAAGTTTCCATTTCCTGTTAAAGTTAATATTGAAAAAGCAATGGAGGCTACAAAAGATTATTCGAAGCATTATTTGAATTTCTTTTTGGCGTATAACGGGGTGGACGAAATGCTGCAAGCTATTAAAGAGCTTGTTGCGGAAGGGTCGCAAGACATTTCCGCAACAACAGTCAAGCAGCATTTATTTACAAAAAATATGCCCCCTGTTGATTTTATTATTCGTACCGGCGGAGAGCCTCACTTATCCGCTGGGTTTATGATGTGGGACGTTACCGATTCCCAATTGTGGTTTACTCAAAAATTATGGCCGGAGTTTACGACGGCAGACTTTGATGAAGCTCTTGCAGAATACGCTAGCCGGCAGAGGAGAAAAGGGGCTTGACA
>MHHS01000039.1 GCA_001817115.1 Candidatus Andersenbacteria bacterium RIFCSPHIGHO2_12_FULL_45_11b | reverse complement strand
GTCGTTCTCTCCCCCTCACGAAGGGGGAGTTGGAGGGGGTTAGTCGTCGCAGTTTTAGACGAACCTCCCCTAGCCCCCTCCAATTCGGCGGGCAGGCCTCCTTCGTAATGAGGGGTAACGCTTGCGACTTGCGCCTGTTTCTGCCCAGCCCAAAACGCATCCAAGTCTGCTTGTAGCGGCGCAAACAGATCCTGGTCGATTTCTGAAGCGATCTGCTGCGCAATGTCTGTTTCCACATGAATTTCGTTTACAAGAGTGGTTGTGAGGCTAGATATCTCTATCTTTCCTAGTACAACGCGCAAAACGGCAAAGGAAATGTTTGGCGCAAGCTCGGGGCTAATATTGTTTGAGCGCGATAATCCGCGTATATATGATCCGGAATTCGACGAGAATAGCATATCTCGCGCGCTTGTGGGCAGTTTTAGTATATTAGTTAAATATCCAGCGCGTTCCTGATCTGGAAGAACAAGGATCGAATTTGCCGGAACTGTTTTAAAGGAAAGTATGTCCATATGCAATTATTATTTATTCAAGTCCTCGATGGTTTTAGATATTTTATTCAGCAAATCTGTTTTGTCTTTCTCGTTAATACCGCTTGCGGGCACAGCGTCTATTTTAGGAACTGCTTTTTGGCGTACTACGCCCATAGCATCTTTAACTTCTGGCACTGCAGCCTTTTCTTTTTCCTCTGCCTTATAGGTGGAGTTCATGATAGTTTTCTGTAATTCTTGCATATCTTCTCCGCTAAGCCCTGCCACATACTCTTTATTACCAGCAATAGCCATTCGTTGTGCCTGGGTGCCTTTCTGAATGATTGTTTGTAGGTTGATGTTGCGTTCGGTTTTAGTTTCACCTAGCGCCTCAATAATATGACCTTTGCCTAATTGGGCTGGGGTAAGTCCTTTGAGCATAGCATCCTCGCCTGCGTCTTTGAGGCTACGCGCCGATGCGATTTCTTTTTGCTGTTTTGTATTTAATGATCCTGTTGCCCAGCTTGCTATATTGCCCGCCATTGAGCTCTTGCCAGGGAGAAGCTTCCCTTCTTTATCCCTTAGGCCATATCCAAGCCCCTCTCGTACCTTTTTCACATATTGATTATTCTTGAGGTTATCTCCGGCGGTTGAGGTTACGTCTCTGTACGCGTTCTGAGCTCCTTTTCCAGCATATCGCCCTGCGGCAACCCCCGTAGCTGCTAATACGCCAGCTCCTACTCCTCCGGTAGCAACTCCAAAGGCAATCCCAGCTGCTTTTGCAGGATTCTTCCTCGCCCACGCGCCTGCTTTGCTAGCAAACCCCATTGCAGTATTTGATCCCACCCCCGCCACGCTCTTTCCGAGGAAGTGGGCGACGAAGAAAAGAGTAATAACTATTATAAAGTGAACAATAGAGTTAAAGAATGATACCCATGACGTATTGTTTGTGAATCCATCTGGCAGCGTAGGTGAGACACTCTGAACTTTAATAATAATAACAAGAAAAAATAGAACAATCGGACCGTACAGCACCCATTTAATAAACATTCCCCACCATTGTGCCGCATAGGGAGCTGTTTTCGGCAGAGCAAGAAACAGGTATGCAAGCGGAGAAATCATGAGTAAAACAAGTAAAGCGATGTATCGAACGAATAGGTTGATAACGATGACGCCCAAGCCAGTAATGAGTAATATGAGAAAGACAGAGTTCTCAAATAGCCGAACCATGAGTGATCCAAAAGCAACGGCGGGTATGGAATCCTCTATTAGCTTAATTTGAGCTTCAATTGCGTTTGTTTTTTTGATGAGTTCGGTGACAAATACCTTTGGATCACCCGGTGTTTGGCCAATTCCAACCATACCAACTTCAACAGCCATAATGACACGCGAAACGTCTATGAGCAGCCCCCCTATTACCAGGCTGAAGTTGACGAGAAGCGCAGCAATGAGGAGTTTTGGCAGCAAGCGCTGTACGGAAGTAGTAACGGAATCGAGGCGCAGCGTTGTTGCGAATGCTATGTATAAAAGCGCAATAATGAAGCCGAGGTTTGCAATACCTTGAATAAATGGCCATGTTCCTTGAACGATCGGATTGGTAATATATTTGTCTTGACTAAGCATGGTAACGAGCATGCTTCCGAGAAAATTAAGAAATTGTTTTGAGCCAGTATCAACTGCAGTAAGTGTTACTCTTGTTATATCGAGAATTGCTTTCGCTGGTGCAGATATAACCTCTAAATATTGCAGAATAACAGCGAATCCTTCCTCATCACAAGCCAATATGTTGGCTGTAGGCGGCACAAGACTCCAGGTTTGAATTAGTGTCTTATCCTTCGCCTTATTTGTTGGTAGCGCTACAACATGGTTTTCACTAGACCAGGTCCAATCAGTACCATAGGTTAATGGAATACAGTGTTTTTGGACATATGGATCTTGGAGAGCCTTATGGGATGTTGACAATGTGGTTATGGTGTCCACTGGCAGACTAACGGTTGCAGAGGCAAGTGAAGGAGTTAATATGCCTCCAAAAATAATTATTAGTAGTAACGAGAGATGAGATTTCATAGTGCTGGTGCTGGTGTTGCGACGAATTGGTTTTTCTGGCTGGTGCAATAAGCGGTTGTTGGGAAGAAGTAGCAATACATGTCGGTGTAAATAATTATCATGGTATCTGTCACTGTGGAATTATTGATAATGCTAGTTAGTTGCGTGCAGAAGCCGCAGGCGTCTTGCTGCGCGGTGATGTGTGGAACTTTTATGCCAAGCGCTTCAAGGAACTGCAAATTACCAACCTCTTCAAACGAAGGAACGATGCCCGTAGTAGGGTTGTTTGGGTTTTTTTGCAGGGGATCAACATAATACTGATTATATAAATTTTGGACATCGTTGCTAATATCTGTATAGCCGAGAACCTGTCCTTGATTCTGCGAGCCAGAGGAAGATACTAGATCTGCAGTCGTAATTCCTGCTACGGACCCGCTAGGCTCTATGATGCCGGGGTTATTTCCGGGGTTTCTAATTTCTGTGCTTCCTGCAATTTTTTCTCCAATTACTTGATTTGCCAGCAAATTTGCTCCAGCATCTATCTTCGCAGCTATAGCACTTGAAGGTACTTGAATAGTTCCTTTTACCCCGCCACTGGGTTCTTTTGTGAGCGTGTATTGCCCTAATGAAGGAGTTTGCGCGCGGTTTTCTTGAAATTTCTGCCCCTGTTGAAGGCCTTGTGCTGCAACTTCCAATGACCCTGGAAGCAGTGAGCTTATATCGCCAATAGTATTGATGTAATCATCAAATGTAGCATTGTTTGCTATTTGAATTTCTTCCCCGTTATTCGTGAATGCGATCTTAGAGAACGTGTTTGGGTTAATGCCGGTGCTATACTGTGCGCCAATAATACTTGATGTAACCCTATCTATAATATTGAGAGCATCCTGATTGTTTTGATTTATGCCTCGCAAAGCTGCCATTTCTGGCGAGTTCGGTCGCGGAAATTTAACTCCTTCAGGAACGCCTGGTTCAGTGACATTAACTGGATGTAAGGCATCGGCAGGCAAATCCGGGTCTAATGTGTCGGTTAGTTTATGTTGAAAAGCCTTCTCTCCAGGATCCCCAGATGAAAGATTTGCTACCAGAGATAAATTTGGCTGTTGGGAGTATTGGCTGATATCTGCAGGAAATACAGTAGATTGGTTTTGCCCAGGGCCGGGCTCGTTGCTGCACCCCGCTCTGCCAAGGCTATTTTCACAATACAAGCGCGAAAGCTCGCTTAAGGTTCTTCTAATATCAGTTTCAAGCGCGAATTGCTGATACAAATACGCTGTCCATAAGTCGTTTCCTTCCAGTGTAATATTTCTTGTGACAACGCTTGGAAGGTTTGTACGCGTTGCATTTTCAACGGGGTTGGGAGTTATATAGGGTATCGGGCTTGGAGCGCCATTGATACTGGACTGTAGAAGTGCTTGTTGTGCCCTATCTTCTACGAGCTTCACTCTGCTATATGGCGAACCTGGAATTCCCGGTTCTACATAGTCGGCTTGGTTAAGCGCGGCAAGGAAGTTATAAAACAACTGCTCCTGCGCGCGGTCGGTATAAAACACTGCGTGCGGATCGGCCAGTGCGGGCGATGGATGAAGCGCAATAATGAGCGCAAACACGAGCGAAAAAATCGCAAGATGATATCGACGAACCAAATAAAATAAATGCAAAGGCATACGGCTTGTATGCACAAAATTATAGCACGATTACTTAAGATAGTCGTTCCCCTCTCCCATTCTGGGAGAGGGTTAGGGTGAGGGGCGTCGTGAGATGATTGTGTCTGTAAGATTTTTCAGTACCCCATCCATATTCTGCATTACTTCTGTATTCGTGAATCGTAGTACTTGTATATCGCAATCATTTAGATATTTAGTACGTTCAGCGTCGTATGCTTGGGCTTGCGCGTTGAAATGTGAGTCCCCGTCAATCTCAACGCCCAATTGAACTTCAGGAGCATAGAAATCTAAAATGTATGACCCTACGGCATACTGTCGACGGAATTTAGTATTCTGAATATTTTTGTTTCGTAAGAAATACCACAAACGTTGTTCTGGGCTAGGAGAATTTTTCCGTAATATACGGCGTTTTTCGATAGTATTTGGAAGATTTCGAAGGATAATTCCCATAGTGAATATGATACAACATTCCGCTAACGACCCCTCACCCCCGCCCTCTCCCAGAATGGGAGAGGGGAAATAACTACTGCAGATTGTATTTCTTTTCCAGTGCAGAAATTTGAGCGGAAATATCCGTGTACACTGCATCGAGGGCGGAAATATTTTTCAGGCCGATTAACCCGCTGATAGGATCTTGTTTGAACGATTGGATTACTTGGATATTCGTAATAAGCGCTTGAGTTGCTTGCAGGAGCTTTGTCTGTAATACTTCCGCTTCTTTCGGCGTAGCGATGCCTTTTAAGAGATCGAAGTTCGCAGTAATAGACGCAAGAATCGGCGTAAGAGCCTTGGGATCTTGCCCGCTTTGTTCATTTTGGAATGCAGTGCCGATTGCGTCTCCTGTTATATTCTGGATTTTTTTGTTCTGTGCTGGGGAAATTTGATCGAGATACGTTTTGATTGCTGTTTTTCCGGAAGCAGTAGATAGTTTTACCGTTCCCGCGGGTAATTCTGGAAGTAGTATGCCCCTATTGCTATCTATGTAAGTTGCAATAGTACTTTCGCCCAAAACTTGTTCTTTACTCTGTTCTTTTGGCAGAGATTCTACGTACTTCTTTGTGACGGGGCCAACTTCTTTTGATTTTTGCGATGCATACTCTGTCATTTGTTTTACGAGCTCCGGCGAAAGCGATTGCACGGGCGCGGGGCTTGGCAGCAATGCAACAGTTGCTTGCGGGCTTGCAGAAGGCTGTTCTATCGGAGTATGCGAGAAGCCGAGAACCACAAGTTTCCAAGTGCCAAAAGAAACTCCGGCCGTTATTACAACGATCATGATCATTCGAATTCCTAGTGCATTTACGGAGGTCATTGTTGCGGTATTGTAGCAAAAAGTTGATCCCTTTGCTGTGCGATTTGGGGAAAATATAGTCGGTCGATTGCGTCGAGCTGTCTGATGCCGGCCATAGCCTTGATTTGGTCGTTCGGGAAGTCTGTAATTTGCCTGAATGTAGCCGCGAGCAGTTCGGTGTATCCAAGCAAAAGCTTGTCGTATTCTAGTGCGGAATTTGGCACGCTTGCTAATTTAAGGCGCGATTGAAATAATTCCACAGACTGCGCAAGCGTTTCAAAACCATATGTGCTCCGATTGTTGAAAAAATCATTCAGGGCTATCGTAAGCCGCGGTTTATCTGATAATGAACTAAGATTCCCTGCTGTTTTCATGTAAAGCGAGAGCGCGGCAGGCGATGAGTCAGAATTTTTGCGAATTGCTGCATCGTTTATTTGGGGGAGGCTAGTAGTGACTGGCTGATTAGAAATGAATTGGCTGAATGTAACAGGAGATTTGTCTGAATCTTTTACGGCTGTTGCATATGCTTGCGTAAGATTAATAGATCCGCCTATTGGTGCAGGCGCTGTGAGGAAGAATGGATCTGAAGATTGCGGAGCACCTGATGGCGCAGGCGAAATATTAGCTTGTTGCCCTGGTTTGCAGTTCAGCAGCTTGTCGTTTGGTGTTGGTACGAGCGGGTTGTGGCATGCGGCGACTTCCTCTCCGTCTTTATATCCATCTGCATCGCTATCTGGATTGTTCGGATTCGTGCCCCAGAGCGATTCCTGCGCGTTTGTAAGCCCGTCGTTATCTGGGTCGGCAAGCGGGTCAACGGAAAGGCTGTCGCTTCCGGTAAGGCCTATTTGTGATGTTGTATCGGAAGATTGCTCAGCATCTTGCTGCTTGCCTAAGCTGATAATGACAAATACCGCAACGCCCGCGATAATGCTAAGAATAAGAATTATTACGATGCCGATAACAGCTTTTCGGGACATGTTTTAGATTATATCATAGTTCGTCGTTATTCTTCTCTCCCTATGCAGGGAGAGAACGCAAGAGAGGGTTGACGACGAAACCCTTTTCCCCGCCTTCTCCCTATGCAGGGAGAAGGATGTTGCGAATTATAATTCTTCGCAAAATCTAATCCATTGCTGAACTGTTAGATTTTCTGGGCGCGCGGTCGGGGCGAGAGCAAGCTTTGTTGTGATCGCTTGAATTTCCTCTTCCGTTTTGTTGTACGCGCGTTTCATAGTGGTTCCTATTTGTTTTCTTTTCGCTTGAAAAAATGGTTTCGCTTTTGCGATAATTTCCTCACGTTTTTCCACCGGCAATCGGGACGGGTTTGGCCGCAATAATACAAGAGACGATTGTACGGTCGGCTGCGGGATAAAGCATGAAGGAGGGACGCGCAAGAGAAGCGTCGCGCCCCCCCATAAACCAATAGACAAGCCAAGCAAGCTCATATTATTTTCTGTTGCAAGCAGGCGATCCACTACTTCTTTTTGCATGAGAAATACAGCAGAATACGGAGTAGTTTGTAACTTTGTTAAGCGACGTATAATAAATCCAGATAAGTTATATGGGATATTGCCGACCAGACTGAAAGTCTGGCCCGACGCGCTGTCGGGCGAGGCATCAGTATCTGGCCAAGGCCACTCTTCTACTTTTAAATCCCCATGAATAAGCTCAAGATTCCCTCGAAGGTTTTTTGGTAAAACGGTTGGAATAATACTGATAAAATCATCATCTTTTTCGATTGCTCGAACACGGTATCCTGACGCGATGAGGGCTTGGGTTAGCGTGCCGATACCAGGCCCAAGTTCTGTTACGTGTTTCGGGCTATCGCTCAAGGCGATGAGGAGTGATTGCATAACTTCTTCGCAGATAAGAAAATTTTGGCCGAGAGATTTGTCTGGCCGAATGCGGTGTTTTGCAAGAACACTTTTCAGGATGTCGGGATTTGTGAGAGATTGAAGCATAGGTGAATTGTATCCTTCCCCCCAATTGGGGGGAAGGCGAGGATGGGGGCAGGTTAGATGCTGTGGCGCTTGACCAGCCCCTCTCCCCAATTGGGGAGAGGGGAACTCACTCCTGCTCTACGCATGAATTTGTTGGCACACTTTTTACTCCGTGTCCTTCAAACACGCACGTAAGGTTATTGTCGGAAGTTCCGATTACAACTCCTCGCCCGAATTTTTGATGCTGAACATATGATCCAGCAGCAGATACTACAAGCGTTGGATCTTCATGGAGAAAATCCGAAACATCGGAGCTATGTGCAATAAAAGTGTTCTCCTGGAACGCTTGTTCTGCTTCGGGTAATTGTTCAAGAAAACGCGATGCTGCCTGGGGGGTCATTTCCCCGCCGATGTATCGATATGCGCTGTAGGTAATGGTGAGATTTTTTCGAGCACGCGTCATGCCAACATATAAAAGCCGGCGTTCTTCTTCTATGGAAGATTGCGAAGAAAGGCTGTTATTATGAGGCAAAAGACCTTCTTCGCACCCTATGATGTATATAATTGGAAACTCTAGCCCCTTAGATGCGTGCAGGGTCATGCAGGTTACTCTATCTTGTTGATCCTCGAGTCTGTCGATGTCGGATAGGAGCGCAGTATCTTCCAGGAATTGTTCGGTCGTGGTGTATGCCGATGCTACGTTGAACAACTCTTGTACGTTTTCTTCCCGCTCTTTCCCATCAGGGAGGTTTTGGAGCATTGTAAGGTAGCCAATATTGGTGATAAGGAACGATAGCAGATCAGATACTTTTTCAAATGTTTGCTCGCGAGCTTTTTGGAATGTCGTAATAATAGATGCGATGTCTGGGCGATCATTCATGTATTCCAGGTACGCCTGCAAGGAAATGTGATATTCTTTTGCAGTTTGTTCCCAGCGATCGATTGTTTTTGGGCCTACCCGCTTCAAAAGAGCATCTGCAACGCGCTCAAAATGCACGCGAGATGATGGAGATAAGTAGAATGAGAGGATGGCGAGAGCGTCTTTAATTTCTTTGCGATCATAAAACCGAAAACCGCCGACAATAGTATATGGCACTCGATGCGTTAAAAACTGCTCTTCTAATAAGCGCGATTGAGCATTCGTTCGATATAATATGGCGCAGTCTTTCAATGCCCCGCCTTTCGAGACATATTCTCGTATAGATGAACATGTCCATTCAGCCTCAAAACGGTCTGAAGAGAGCTGAAGCACTTGAACAGCCTCCCCCGCTTTCTCTGTGGTCCATAACGTTTTATGCTTTTGATCTATATTTTGAGAAATGACGGTATTCGCTGCGTCTAAGACATTTGGTGTTGATCGATAATTTTGCGTCAGTAGAATAGTTTTACATCCCGGATAGCGATGTTCGAACTGCAAAATGTGATCGACGCTCGCTCCTCTCCACGAATAAATAGCCTGATAATCATCCCCCACGACGCAAATATTACGGTCTTTGCCGAGGAGCAGAGATATAATCTCATCTTGAATAGCATTTGTGTCTTGATATTCATCGATAGATAAAAACTTCCATCGCAATTGGTACATTTCCCGTATTGCCTGATTTGCCCGCAAAATACGCAATGGTACGCGCAATAAATCGTCAAAATCGTATGCATCGTGCTCTGCGAGCATATGTTCATATTTCGGAAATACTTTCTGAAGCATTGCCTCTTTCGGGGTTTGGGCTTCCGCAAAGGCTGGTGAATCTACGTATTCTTGCTTGATTTTTGAGAGCATCCCCCGAACGGCACTGGATCCCCACTCCTTTAAAGAGTAGTTTTCCTGCTTGAGAATGCGGCGAACGAGCTTTTCTGAATCTTTCGAATCCAGGATGGAGAATCCATGAGAGCGTCCGTGTGCATGCGTCTGTTCGCGCAGAATCTTTACTCCCATGCTATGAAACGTGCTTACAGCCCGGGGGGTAAGGGCTGCTGAGCCTAATAGGCCCTGAATGCGGTGCTTCATCTCTGCGGAAGCCTTATTAGTGAACGTTACAGCGAGGATTTCATCGGGGCGGGCAATGCCTTGCTGTATTAAATACGCGATTCTGTGCGTGAGGGCGCGAGTTTTGCCTGACCCTGCTCCCGCAAGGACGAGAACTGGGCCATGAGTGGAAAGGACGACTTGCTGCTGTTCGGGATTAAGGCCGGTAAGAGGGGAATTCATCTGGTATATTGTGCGTGGTAGGCGGGCTTATGTCAACATTGACTGTTTCAACCCCTTCCCTATACTTAATAGTTATCAATACATACATGCACAAATAAAAACCTCATTCTTAAGTGAGTAGGTATTTTACCAAAGCAACAATTAAGAAAAGACCGTTTTAACGCCTTTTCTAAGAACTCAGAAGAGAAAATCAATAGCTTCGTGTCGAACATACCGAAGAAATCGGCTGTCCACATGGTGTTTTTTGGATTGATCGGCTCTATTGTGCTCCAAAGCCAGATTGTGGGTGCGGGCGACCAGAGTTCGTTTTTGCATCGATTTATTTCTGGCGATGAAGTGTCGGAGGGCCCATTAAATCCGTCTGCATATGCCCAGGGTACGGCGTCGGGCGGTTCTGGAAGCAGGTTAGCGGCCGTTGATGCTTCGGATGCTAATTTTCTTACATTTGAAGATCCGGAAGTGCAGTTTGCGCAGACGCTAGAAGGAAATGCCGTGGTTGCTCCTATGCAGCCAGGCGTTGACGACAGCGCCCAAGATACTTCTTCTTCGAGTACGAGCAGTGCCGGCAGCGCAAAAAAGCCATTTATTTATACCGTAGAAGATGGAGATACTATTGCAAGTATCGCATCGCGCTACAATATCAGCACTAATACGATCCTCTCGGTGAATGGGTTGAGATCAACGGATATTATTAAATCTGGAGATCATTTAATCATTCTTCCTGTTACCGGACTGCTTTATGCTGTAAGGAGCGGAGATACGGTATTAAGCATTGCAAATACATATAATGCAAAAGCAGATGAAATTGTTTCCGCAAACGGATTAGAAGATAGTTCAAAAATTGCCATGGGGCAAAAATTAATTATTCCAAACGGGGATGTACCCGCTTCGCAGGCGCCGAGGATTGTTTCGCGGAGCACCCAAACGGCTCGAGATGCAGGAGATGAGCCTACCCCCGCTCCTCAGAAGGAACAGGCGCATGGGGGCGCAGGATTTGTGTGGCCGACGACCAGCCACCATATCTCTCAATATTTCAAGAATGGACACACTGGTATTGATGTTGATAATCGTTCCATGCCGTCAGTATTTACTGCGCAGGACGGTACGGTTGAGTTTGCGGGGTGGCTTGGGGGATATGGAAATCTTATTATTGTTAATCACGGAGGCGGACTGACAACCTACTACGCGCATTTGAGTAAATTTTATGTGACAAAAGGCGCGAAGGTGAAAAAAGGAGATGCCGTTGCGAAGATGGGGTCGACTGGGCAATCAACAGGACCGCACGTCCACTTCGAAGTACGCCGCTTCGGGCGTCCTATCAATCCGCTAGGAATGTATTAGGAGGCGTGGTGGCGGTAATGTCGCTTTGGCCAAAAAAGGAGCGCTAGTGACGCGCCGAGAAGCCCAACATCGCGAATAATGACAGCATCGATGCCTTGAGTGGCGATGATTGCAACTAAATGCCCTGCAGCGAAAAAGGCAATAAGCTTCGGCCACAAGCGAATGATGAGCAGAAGCCCGATTGCCATGTCGAATATGCCGTTTGCTTTCAGGAGGGATGTTGCCGGGATGCGGATAGGCAGATTGGTTGGAATATACCCGATCCAGGAATCTGGGTGGCGCAGAATATCCACCCCAATCCAAAAAAATACAATGCCGAGGCCTGCGCTTAATATCCAGTGTGACCAATTATATTTTCCGTAAGACATTGAAGAAATTGTAGCATGACTTTGAGCGGGTGAGGGGAATCGAACCCCTATCATCAGATTGGAAATCTGAAGTATTACCACTATACGACACCCGCATATAGATTTTTGTCGGGGCGCTGGGAATCGAACCCAGTCTACATGGTCCCAAACCATGCGTACTGCCAGTATACGACGCCCCGTGGCGTTACTTTACTGCTTCTTTGAGAGTTTTCCCAGGGCGAAATTTTGCAACACGAACGGACGGAATTTGCATCGGTTCATTCGGATTTCGAGGATTTACTCCGCGACGACCTTTGCGCTCTCGCACCTCGAAAATTCCAAATCCCGAAAGGTTGATTTTCTCATCCTGAGACAGCTTGTCGATCATAGTTTCTAAAAACGCCGCTACGACCATTTCCACGTGTTTGCGCGGGAGTCTAGTTGCGTCAGAAACTTTGTCTATAAGCGTTTGTTTGTTAACCATAGGTGATATAGGGCTACGTATAGCCACACTAGGTATTCTGCAGGATCCTGCGAATTTGTGCAATACTAATTGTTTTCCCCGTAGACGGATCGATGTCGATAAGTACGGCATTGATTTCCATATCGCCCGTTTCCGGCGGTTCCATTTTTACGCGCAACTGCGTCAAAAACTGCTTCAAAGGAGCATGCTTTTCCATCCCAAGCGCGGAATTATACGCGCCATTCATTCCTGCATCAGTAATATACCCTGTTCCTTTGGGGAGAATTTGCGCATCCGCTGTTGGTATGTGAGTGTGCGTGCCCCATATTGCAGATATTCTGCCATCAGCATGCCATCCCATCCCTCGTTTTTCGCTCGTTGCTTCTGCATGAAAATCAACAAGCTTGATCGCGCATCGCTGTACTTCAGGTATTTCTAAAATTTCATCCAGTTTATGGAATGGATTGTCCGGCTGGTTCTTGAAAAAGACTTGTCCCTGCAAATTAATCACTGCGACTTCATACGCACCGCATTGTACAGTTACGTATCCTCGCCCAGGGACGCCGTGGGGGTAGTTTGCCGGGCGAACAATAGGGATGCGCGGGTTTGTGAGCATTTCGACACCCTGCGCGTTATCCCAAGCATGATCGCCGGTGGTAAATGCCAACGCATTCCATATCGTAAGAGCCTCTTGCATCGTATCGGGAGAAATCCCTTTTCCATGGGAAATATTTTCGACATTCACGATAACTGCGTCGGGAGAAAATTCTTCACGAAGCTGCGGAAGCGCAGTTGAAATACCTTTTCGCCCGAGCGTGCCTACTACATCCCCAAAGATTAAAAATTTCATAGAAGTATTGTTATGCTACGGCTTTTATGCGCCAAATACCATCTTGTTTAACAATATGACCCGCAATTTCAAATCCGGATGCCAGTTTATGCCCGCCCCCGCCCAATTGTTTGGCAATCTTGCTCACGTCTACGCCTTTTTGTGGTTCCGATCGGAGGCTCCCTTTTATCTTTCCCGGCTCAAATTCAACCAAGAGCATCGCATATTTCGTTTGCGGGAGCGTGTTGAGCATGCTGACCACGCCAGATAGATCATCGAGTGTTGCATGGCATTGCTGCAAGTCTTCTAATGTTATTAAAGAAATGCTGGCCCCAGTGTTTTCATTCACGAGGATGCGGGATAGTGCCCTGCCCCATATTTGCAGGCTGGGAAGGTCTTTTTTCTGGTACGTTTCGTGTGCGATATGCGCTAGTCTCGCGCCTTTTTGCATGAGATATGATGCAATTTGTAAGATATCGGGTGTTACCCCGTCATGCATAAATGATCCAGTGTCGGTAAATATGCCCGTTAAGAGGCATGTGGCGATATTTTGCGTGATAGGAATATCGAGCGCGAGGAATAGTGGGAATAAAATATGCGCCGTGGCAGCTCCCGCGGGTACAACTAAATTAATTGCAGTCTCCTTCGGATTGTCATAGTGGTGATCAATGGTGATAACGCGATTCCTCCCTAATACCTGTTCTTCTAAATGAGTTCGATATAACTGCGTATAATCAAGAAGAATGACCGAATCAAAATCTGAAACATTAGGCTTTTTTGTAGTTAATATGTCGTATCCGGGCAAGAATTGAAAAAAATCAGGGGCAGCATCCGGAATATATACTGTTGATGCGATTCCTCTTGATTTGAGTGCGAAATGCACCGCAAGAGAGCTTCCCAAAGCGTCGCCGTCTGGGTGCTCGTGCGTGCTAATTAAAACATGTTGAGCAGACCGAAGCGTTTCTGCGATAGCGTCTACGATATCAGCGTATGGCGCCAATAGGTCACTGGCCAGTGTCTTCTTCTGTGAGTTCATTGAGTTTCTTGTTAATAGTATCTGCGTAATCGAGACCGGTGTCGTGCCGGAAGGAAAGCCGCGGGAGAGGATGCAAATGCATAGCCCGATTGAACTCTCCTTGAATATCGTACATTTGTTTTTTTAGCCTATCCAATGTTTCTTCTGCGCGCGTACCGGGATTGATGTATAGCCAAATCTTGCTAAATCGAATATTCGGCGTCGTTTCTACGCGTGATATGGTTACGAGAACGCCTTGGGGGATGTCTGCGCTTTCAGTAAGAATCTCTGAAACGGTTCGTTGGACATGCTTATTTATTTTTAAAATTCGTTCGGATACCATTTGTGTTCACTGTTATTTCTGCGGAACAGAGCCTTTTCGAACGCGAGTTTCACGATAAATTTCCAGTACGTCCCCTTCTTTCATCTTGTCTCGCCCCTCGATAGTCATGCCTACTTGGTCTCCTATCTCGGCCTTTTGCAGCGGGCGCTTATCTTTTTGCAATTCAACGATGACTCCTGTTCCGATATGCTCTGCTGGGGCGTCCTTCTTTAGTTTGTCTTTTCGTTTGATGATAATTTTTGCATTCGGCTCTACAATCCCTTCTGCAACTTCTCCTCCTACGATTTTTCGTTTTGCGGTAGAGAAGAATACCTTCAAGATTTTTACTCGGCCGATATCTTCCGTGACAATATCAACGGGCATGCGCTGTTCAATTTCATTCCGTACATCTTCTGCAAGCTGATAAATAATAGCGAATAGGCGAACAGAAATTTTTTCTTTATCTGCTAACTTTTGAGACATTCCAGCAATCGGGATGTTAAATCCATAAATAATAGCATTTCCCGCCCGTGCAGTGAGGACGTCTGAATCGGAAATTGCGCCTACATCTGCTCGGACAACGGAGAGGCGCACTTCTTGCGGTACCATCGCTGTAATAGTTTGTTCTAATGCCTCCAGAGAGCCCTTCGAATCTGCTTTAAGCACGATTGCCAGCGTTTGCCGCTGGTCATTATCGTCTGTTTTGGACATTTTTTTGAGCGGAGCTCTGCGCTGTGCAGCTTTGGAAACGGCTTCACCTTGCGCTTCTACCGCCTGCAAGATATCGCCAGCTTGAGGTACATCTTTAAGTCCAATAATCATAACGGGCACCGATGGCGTTGCTTTTTTAATTTGCTTGCCGCGAAAATCGCGCATTTGTCGAACTTTTCCTGTTGTTTTACCGATAACCACATCGTCACCAAGCTGGAGTGTTCCCGTATGGATAATAACAGACGCAATCGGCCCAACGCTTTTGTCTAGCTTGCTCTCAATAACGGTTCCAAGCGCGGCTCGTGTAGGGTCTGCTTTCGGCTGATGAATATCGGAAGTAAGTAAAATAATTTCAAGCAACTCATTTATTCCCTGCTTTTTTAATGCAGAAATGCCGAGCATGACCGTTTCCCCGCCCCACTCTTCCGGAATCAGGTCCAAATCGCCGAGTTCTTTTTTTACGCGGTCAATATTCGCTTCTGCGCGGTCGATTTTGTTGATGGCAACTACAATAGGCAGCCCTTCTTTTTTTGCATACGCAACAGCGTCTTTGGTTTGCGGCTGTACGCCATCGTCTGCTGCCACCACTAGTACCACCAAGTCTGCAAGCGCTGCTCCGCGTTGGCGCATAAAATCGAACGTTTCATGGCCGGGAGTATCAATAAACGTAATGGTTCTGCCATTATATTCCGTCTGATAGCTGGAAATTGCCTGCGTGATACCACCTGCTTCTCCGCTTGCTACGTTTGCAGAACGAATAGTATCCAGCAGAGTTGTTTTGCCGTGGTCTACATGCCCCATAATAGTTACAATCGGCGGGCGAGGCGTCTGTTTTGCAGGATCTTCTTTTTTTAAAATTTCGTTTAATTTTTCTACAGTCAGCACATCCTTTTCCAATTCCTCTACGCTTTCTGTAGTTTTATATCCCAAATCCTGCGCAATAATAGCAGCGGTATCGTAATCTAGGTCGTCATTGAGTGTCGCTAGTACTCCGTTTTTCAGAAGCGTTGCCAGAATATTACCTACGGGCAATTCCAGCTTCTTCGCCAAATCCTGTACGCGGATAATGGACGGCAAATCAATCATTTTGCCCTTCAACTGCGCTCGGCGCTCTTGTTCATTTAAATATCCGCGAATGCGGGCAATTTCTGATTGATCCAGGTTCTTTTGCCCTTCCGCAATGCGAATCCCCACTTCTTTTAATAAAAACATCAATTTCC
>MHHS01000038.1 GCA_001817115.1 Candidatus Andersenbacteria bacterium RIFCSPHIGHO2_12_FULL_45_11b | reverse complement strand
TACAGGCAAGAGATTCTGTATGAATTCTGTTGCACTATATTTTATTCCGGATGAGGAGTAAAAATAGTAGAATGAACGAGGCACAATATCGGATTTGTATTTTCTGTTTTTTGTTTGTCCCACATTTAGACCAAAAATGTTATAATACAAATATCAAAAATTTAAAGTAATTTTATGAAACTTGGTATCATTTTACAGTCAAACAAACCGGAGCACGCGTGGAATACATTTCGTCTCGGTATTACCGCGCTAAAAGCGAATCATCAAGCGGAGATTTTTCTGATGAGCGAGGGTTCGGAATTGGACACTATTCCGAACAGCAAAGATTTTGATGTTTCGGTAAAAGTGGCGGAATTCAAAGAATTGAAGGGTGAAATCTACGCTTGCGGCTCTTGTCTTAAAGTACGTGGCAAGGAAGAAAGCAAAATTTGCCCCGTTTCCACGATGTCCGATTTATTAAAAATGATCGAGAATTCAGATAAAGTTTTAGTGTTTGGCTAACTTAAAAATATGAAAAAACTTATTTTCACAATTCTTGCAGCAGTCGTTATTGGCTCGTTTGCCGCGAGTGTAAACGCTCAAATGCCTGCCTCGTACGGAACCGAAGGTTCTCGTTCGGGGATGGGCGGATTTTTCGCTTCCTCGGCGGATTGGGACGCGATTGTCGAACACACGCTCCGCGAAGAACAAGAAGGCAAAGAAGTTTGGAATAAACTCCAAGCAAAGGAGCTTGCTTGCGAGAATTTGAGTGATGAACAATTCGGAGTTCTCGGCGAATACTTTATGGGCCAAATGGCCGGAGATTCGCATGCCGCGATGAATGCGATGATGATACAGGCGCACAGCGAGGAAGGCGAAGAACAAATCCATATTGTTATGGGCAAACGCCTCTCCGGTTGCGATACATTGGCGGCATTCCCTGCTGGAAGCGGCGGGTGGATGCCGATGATGAATATGATGTTCCCCCTTCGCCAAGGCTTCGGAGGACAAGGGGGGAGCTGGGTTTTTATGATTCTCTGGTGGGTCTTGATAATCGCGGGAATTGTCGCGCTTATCAAATGGCTCACAAGTCAGTCTCGCGGAACGAACAATCACGAAAAACCTGCCTCGCCGGCAGGCAGGTCCGCACTCGACATTCTGAAAGAACGATACGCCAAGGGCGAGATAGACAAGAAGGAATTTGAGGAAAAGAAAAAGGATTTGGTTTAGAATTTGCCGCCAAACCCCATTAGTAGTCCCGCTAAGCGGGACACTGCGGGGCATACCTTCCATTTAAGGAATTGGCGCAAACGGCGCATTTGTGCTAGTATTGCGCCTTATGCCGCGCGCAGAACACATTATTAATTTTTCAGACGTTTCGTTTGAATTCGGAATTCATAAGCCCATTTTAGATGAGGTGAGTTTTTCGGTGCGCGAAGGGATGAAAGTAACGCTCATGGGGCAAAATGGCGCGGGGAAAAGCACGATTTTCGGACTCATTATGAACGAGCTGAAACCGGAATCGGGGAGGATTAATCGAGTGCAGGGCCTTTCTATTGCAACGGCGCGCCAAGTTATTCCACGAGATGAATTAGAATTATCAGTTCGAGAATTTTTCGAAAAACGATTTACGGAAAAAATATATGACATTGATAGAAGGATTGATGATGTATTGGAAGTGGTTAACTTTTCCGTTTTAAAAGAGAAGAAGATTGCAGATTTGTCTGGGGGCCAGCAGGCGAGGCTGCTCTTAGCGTCTGCTTTAATTCAAGATCCTGATTTACTACTCCTCGATGAACCGACGAATAATTTAGACGTTGCTGGTATTGCGCACTTGACGGAATTTCTCAAAAACTATCATAAAACATGCATTGTCATCTCTCACGATGCGGAATTTCTAAATGCATTTACTGATGCCGTTCTCTATCTTGATATATATAATCGAAAAATCGACCAATTTGTCGGAAATTACTTAGACGTAGTTGAGCAGATTTCTGCTCGGGTAGAAAAGCAGGAAAGTGAAAATGCTCGACTGGCGAAAAAAATTCAGGGCAATAAGGATAAGTCGAACTTTTTTTCCCATAAAGGCGGGCAGATGCGTTTTCTCGCGAAGAAATTACGAGAAGAAGCGGAAAAACTTGAGGAAGAAAAAGTAGATATTCGAAAAGATGACAAAACAATCCGGCCATTTACTATTGAAGCGCAAGAAGACATGGGCGGAGACATTGTCCGCATATCATCATATCAAATGATGATTCCCTCGACTTCGCTCGGGACAAGTAATCTGATAAGTAAAAAAGCGAATATTGTGCTGAAGAAAAATCAGCATCTTCTGCTTGCTGGGCCGAACGGAATCGGTAAAAGCACTTTTTTAGAATCAATTGCTCATAGATCCGCAGAAGGCGTGCATATCGCGCCAGATATTGATATTTGTTATTATCGGCAGGATTTTTCTACATTGAATTTTGAGCACACTGTTCGGGAAGCATTATTTTCTGTAATGAAAAATCAAGTTGAGCAAAACATGCGCTCTGTTGCAGCAGGATTTTTGATTACGAACGATATGATGAATGTGAAGATCGGAGATATCTCTGAAGGACAAAAGGGGCTTGTTGCGTTTGCACAGATTGCTTTGCAGAAACCTGGCCTGTTAATTTTGGATGAACCTACTAATCATATTAATTTTCGCCATATCCCGATTATTGCGCAAGCGCTGGATGAATATAAAGGTACAATGATATTTGTAAGCCACGTTCCTGAATTTTTTGCCCAAGTGCGTATCGACGAAGTGCTGGAGTTTGAGCCATAATACCTGTTGTGCAAAACACTTGTTTCTTCATGTTACACTATAGGCATGAAAAAACTTTTTGCATTCGTATTGTCGTTGGCCGTCTTTATTTCCCCTGCCTATGCGTTTGCACAAGCGGAACAAGCGACGTCAGACGTTGATTTAAATTCGGGATTTTTAATTAACCCATCATTCCAAGTAGGAAACATCGTTGCTGCGGAAGATCCCGCATCCGGCGCGCTAACGGGTACCGTTGATGTAATCAATGATAACGATGCTGCGTTCGGCGGCATTCATGTCCAAGCTCTGTTTATGGATCCAGCGCCTGTGATTACTGAGTCAAATACTCTGGTGCCGGATAATGGTCGAGTTTTTGATCGATTTATTATGAATGAGACGTATCAATTTGCGCCTCATGAGCAAAAGACAATACCTTTTATTTACAACCCGCCTAAGGTCCCTACTGGGCAATACCGCCTTCGTCTTCAGGTTATTACCGAAAATGGAAACCAGTATGGGTGGGATGACCATGCGCTCACGTATGGGAAAGAAGGTGCGCAGTTCGTATTTCTTGCGGATGGGCCGTTATTAGTTGACAAAAAACCATACTATCCGCTCGAAGGAGTAAACGTCGCTCCCGGTACTGAGCTTACTGCTACGTTGTTTACACAGTCAACGAGCACGAAGGCTATTACTGCAACTCCTATTTTGACCACATATGCTTTTGACATTATGGGACCTGTTATTTCTACGAAAAAAGGAGATTCTGTAACGATTTCTCCGAAAAAAGACAGCCAGCAGCAAGTTGTTATCAAGGCTCCAGACGCTCCTGGTGCATATCAGGCAATGCTTGTGTATCAAGATGAAAACGGAAAGAATATTTCTTCTCTGGGGCAGTATCGGTGGGTAGTAACCGGGGTTACTGCTAGAGTAGTTTCCGGCAGAGTTACGTCCCTTGATGCAAAACAAGCAAAAGTTCAATTTGAAGTTGCGGGGCCTGCTGACCGAGTTACGTTCGTAAATGTGGCGGCTCATATTGAAATGCTTGACGGGGCAAATACTGTTGGAGCGGGAGATCTCACGATTACTGACTTGGGAAAGAGCGGGATGGTATCTGCTGCATCTACCGTAGATCTTGCTTCTCCTCTTACAGACCCGGGCTTGCGCATTACGCTTACGGACACTTCTAATAACAAGCAGCTTGATGTATATGAAATCCACGTACCGCCTGCTGTGCAAGAATCTCCATCAGCCGCTGTTCCCGCGGCAGATAAATCTTCCGCAACACCCAATATATATATTGGCCTCGGCATTGTAGCTGTGCTCATTGTCTTATTCGCGTGGTTGCTTATTCGTAGAAGGAATGTTGGGAAGCCGAATATTCCCATTTCGCTTCTGCTTGTGGCAGGAACTGTTTCGATAGGGTTGTCGCTATTTGCATCCTATGCAAGCGGGGTAGTTATAGATATTTCACCGATGCAGCCATATGTTGTTTCCCAGGGTGGGTATTTCGCCGCAACGATTAATAACCCAACGCACAACTCAACGTATCCTAAAACATCTGTTCCTGTCAGCGTGGCGCTTGTGTATAGTTCGTGTGGCAACATTATCACGAGTCCTATTATTGCTATTTATAATTATCTTCCTGGCGGAAAACCATCGATTACTGGGCAGATAAATGGCCAGGGTACTTACCCGAGCAATTATACGGAAAAACTTAAAATAACTTCTCCTTCCGGTTCATGGAATGAGAATCAATCACTTTCTACGTCTACAAATGGTTCGTTCGATAATCTTGTGTTTGCCCAGCCCGGTGGCGCACAATGTACCACTGACCAGCAATGCACTCTTACTCGAAGCTATAGTGGTAATTTGTCTATTAATACAAGCGCTGCTGCGACCACTCTTATGTTTGTGTTTCGTGTGCAGTGGGATTCTACGAGCGAAAATGTCCATGCTCAGCTGATGCAGGCAAACTATACATGGATCAATTTCCCTGTTACCACCACTCCTACTCCTCCTCCGCCTACGAATCATGCTCCAGTTGCGGTAGCGCGAATCAGCAAGGATGCAGGCGCATTTAGTACGGGCGTGACTGTTACGCAAGGGGTTCCTGCTACGCTTCAGCTTTCTGGAAGCTTAAGCTCCGATTCAGATGGATGGACGAACTCTACGCTTGGAGTATCCAATGGCGGCAAATGCGAATGGAACTATGATTTGAATACAGGAACTCCTGTATATGAGGTGAACTACACCAATCTTAACCCGCCCACTCCTTCAGGCTGCTACGTATACTTGGGAAGCAGAACGTTCAACAACGCTCCTGGAACATATACGTATCAAGTGCTGAGGGTTACTGATAAGCCGGGGTTACAGTCGAATAATGCTAGCGTGACGATAACTGTCGTAGCCCCTACCACGCCTACTCCTCCTCCGCCAACCAATCATGCACCAGTAGCTGTAGCGAAGATTAGCAAAGATGGCATAACGTATGGCTCATCAATCACTGTTACTCGAGGAGTCCCATACCCGATTTCTCTCGGCGGAGATGCAAGCTCCGATTCAGATGGATGGACGAACTCTACGCTTGGAGTATCCAATGGCGGCAAATGCGAATGGAATGCCGATCTCAACCCAGGAACTCCGACGTTTGAGATAAACTATACGAATCCCAACCCTCCAACCCCGTCAGCATGCCAAGCACACATAGGAACCAAAACGTTCAACGATGCTCCCGGCCCGTACACGTATGGAGTGCTGCAAATTACTGATAAGCCGCAAGCGAAATCGAATATTGGATACGTTACAGTGAATGTAGTGGCGCCTGCCGTTCCTGCGGTAGACTTGAAAGCGAATAACAGCGATGACCCAATTACCAT
>MHHS01000037.1 GCA_001817115.1 Candidatus Andersenbacteria bacterium RIFCSPHIGHO2_12_FULL_45_11b | reverse complement strand
GAGGGGTTAGGGGAGGTTCGTCGCGCATCACCTTTCATCCCTTTATTGTACTCCAAGCAGTTGAAAAAAACGATTCGGAAGATCCGGAATCATCATAAGAAAAAATGCGGCAATCGCAAGAAATGGACCGAACGGAATTGCTGTTTTTGCTTGCGCTTTTTTTATCCCTATGAGGTAAAGCCCGACTAGCCCGCCGATAAAAAATGCAGTAAATAGCAATGTTACAACTCCATGAAACCCAAAAAGAA
Source organism: Candidatus Andersenbacteria bacterium RIFCSPHIGHO2_12_FULL_45_11b (assembly GCA_001817115.1). Lineage (GTDB taxonomy): Bacteria > Patescibacteriota > Andersenbacteria > UBA10190 > UBA10190 > HO2-45-11b. The sequence goes on along the minus strand of MHHS01000037.1, from coordinate 16,793 downwards.
TCCCGAAGGGAATCATCAGCTTTACGTCTCCGAAGCCGATCCCTCGCCCGCCTGTCATTGCCCAAAGCGCATACAAAAAACCAACCCCCGCCAGCAGCCCGAGCGCCATATCATCGAATGAATGCCGTGCAAGCAATGCCAGCATTATTGCAATTATTCCAAGCAATATAATAAACTTGTCAGGCAATATCATCGCACGCATATCGATACGAATCAGTATGAGCAACACGCATGCCGCTATATACATCAGCGTTGCAATGAACACATGCTGCCATGCAAGTATTGCCTGCGTCATAATGCCGATGCACAGCAGCCCGGATGCTAATTCAAATATGGGATATTCAGCTGAAAGCACTTGCTTGCATGTATTGCATCGCCCGCGGCTGTGCAGAAAAGAGATATATGGAATTAATTCAGCCCACCCTAATTTCTTCTTGCAAAAATCGCACCGCGACCTTCCTCGCAGGGGGTTTTCCCCAGTTTCATATCGATCCGCAACAACAAGTAAAAAACTGCCAATCGCGGAGCCGAGTAAAAACAAAACTACCACGAGAAATCCAGCGAATAACGTAAGCATATGTATTAGTGTACAGCAAAAAATAATCGACCCTTTTACAGGGTCGATTATTCAATCCTCTACACCGTAGATAGATTATGAAGCAGGACAAACTGTGGCTAGTCCGCAGCCTGCAGTTATTACCTTCGCAGCCCCTGTGCTATCAGCACAGAAGTGGCTTGTTGTGCTCTTCAATACTGATGATATACAGTATGCAGCTCCACCATCGTCCGTGGCAACAAGTGTCCCACCAGCTGCAGTTAAATCATCCTGCAAACTATTAACGCTTACTCCGGTTCCTGCACAAGCTGCTGTGGTCGCGTCAGGGTCCGCAGTCATGAAACAGTCACCAACCGTGCCATACGACGACCCGCTGTTATCATAAACAATCTCCGCAAGCGTTCGAAGCTGCCCGAGAGTTGATTTGATGCGAGCGTCTTGCGCCTTGTCTCGCGCGTTTCCTAACGCTACTAAGACTAATGCTGCAAGGATACCGATAATCGCAATAACAACCAATAATTCGATGAGAGTAAATCCTTTATTTTTCTTATTCATATACGCTCACCTCCTTTCGAGATATACATAAAAGAAAGTATACCATGAAGATTCTATGAAATCACCAGCACAAGATTGTAAATTGGCAACAACACCGAACCAACCACAATACCAACACCGATACCCAGTATAACAATGAGAATCGGCTCAAGCAATATAGTCACGCTCTCGAGCACATCGGCAACATCCCGCGCAAAAAACCGATTCGCCTGTTGAAAAGAATCCGCGATACGGCCACTTCGTTCTCCTACATTCACCATAGTTGTTAACATGGGCGGAATATACGATTCATGTTCCCACACATACGAAATTGATGATCCGCTTTTCACCGCTTGGATTGTGTCGTCTAAAATACGCTGAAATACCCGATTCCCGATAGACTCCCGAGCAAGCGTAAGAGCTTCAATAATGGGCACATCGCTCGAAAAAAGCGTGGATAAGATAGAAGTCATGCGCGCAAGATATACTTTTTGAATCAGCTCTCGCAACACCGGTATCTGCAGCATCCACGTGCTGAACGTATAGCGCCCTTCTGTAGTTCTAATCCAGGAACGAAACAGGACCCCTAATGCCGCAGCGACCGTAAGAAGAATCGGCCAATAGCTTGTTAAGAAATGAGTAATTGCAATTAAGATCCGCGTCACAAGCGGAAGCTGCACATGCGCATCGTCGAACAATGCGACTAACTGCGGCAACACAAATGTAAACATTACAACCACCAGAACAACAACGAGCACTAATACGAAAATAGGGTATATAAGCGCTGCGCGCACGCTGCGCTGAAATCCATACTCCTCTTCCAACTGGTTCGCAATCGCAGCCATTGACTGCCCGAGTTTTCCGCTTGCTTCCCCCGTTCGAATAATCCCAAGAATAAATTGATTGAACACTGCAGGATGCTTGCTCGTTGCAATAGAGAATGATTCTCCTGATTCGATATCGTAGATCATCTCTCGAATTACGTTGCTGAGCATTTGTTTTTCGGATTGTTTTTGCAGAGCCTGAAGCGTTTCTAGTATCGGAACTCCCGCATTAATCATAGATGCACCTTCGCGGAAAAACATAATAAGGTCGCGCATGCGCACCCCTAAATTTCCGATAGGCCTGTTCAGCAGGGAGTTTTCTTTTACCTCCTGAATAGAGACTGGTGTTAATTCATGCGATCGGAGCAGACTGGTTGCCCGCTCTTCGTTTGCTGCGCGCAATGTGCCTCTCGTTAATGTTCCATTCGCTTGCCGAGCTTTATATGAAAACGTTGCCATAGTGTCAGTATATCACCTACCGCGCCATTCGTTTAGTGGCGGAAAAATATGCCCGCGCATCTTCCAAGCGAACCGCTCCCGTATCAACAAGCCCCTGCAAACTTGCATCGAGTGTCTGCATTCCTACGTCGGAACTTGTTTGAATAATTCCAGGAATCTGATGAATACTGCCTTCCCGAATAACGTTGCGGATGGCAGTTGTTACCATCATGATTTCCACAGCCGGAATTCGCCCGCCAGTAGTCCACGGAAGCAGACGCTGCGATATAACTCCGGAAAGCGCGTTGGCAAGCTGGCTTCGTACCTGCGATTGCTGATCTGCCGGAAACGAATCAATAATGCGCTCTATCGTTTGCCCAGCATCGTTCGTATGCAGCGTGGCATATACCAAGTGGCCGGTCTCTGCCACAGTAAGCGCAGTTTGCATCGATTCCAAATCTCGAATTTCCCCAATTAAAATAACATTCGGATCTTGGCGCAGCGTTACGCGAATTGCTTCTTGAAATGATGGAGCGTCGCCTCCAATTTCACGCTGATCAATAATAGATTGCTTGTCGCTGAACAGATACTCAATCGGATCTTCAATGCTGATAATATGCTCGCGCCTATTTTCATTGATATAATCGATAAGCGACGCAAGTGTTGTGGATTTCCCATGCCCCGCAGGCCCTACTACTAGTACGAACCCTTGTTTTAATTCGGCAAATTGCAGAATTTGGGGAGGCAAATGCAGCTCTTCGGTCGTTTGAATGTGAGATGGAATCAACCGAAGCGCTGCTGCAAGCTGTCCTATATGGTAAAAAACGTTGACGCGAAACCGAACTCCATCAGGCAGCGCATAGGAAAAATCTACCTGCCGTTCTTTTTCAAGCACTGCGGGAGCGCTCGGGTTGCCCGCCATTACATGCTCTATCATTGCCAGCCCCTCTTCGCGTTCGATCGGTTTTTCCCCAACGGGAGCTAATTTGCCGTCGATACGAAAAAACGGAGACCGGCCTATGCTGATATGGACATCCGAAGCGCCGTATTCCTGCGCTTCGCGAAGCAGGTCGTCAATTACCCGCATTCAAAGCTTTATTAACGCGCTCCATCACTTCTGACGGCGTAAAGTGCGCTTTGATTATATAATCATTTGCACCCAGCTTCACCCCTCGCTCCACATCTGGCTTTTGCCCAAGGTTCGTCAGTAAAATAACGGGTAAATTTTTCGTTCGATCTTCCTTTCTTAAATCTTCGAGAATTTCAAACCCATCTTTTTTGGGCAATATCACATCTAAGAGCAGCATATCCGGAAGCGGATCTTGCTGCAGGCGATTCCATGCAAGCTCTCCATCCGCAACAACCTCAACTTGATAACCTGCGCTTTTCAGCTTCGTTTGATACATGCCGGAAATAAATGAATCATCTTCTACGAGCAATATAAAGGGTGTGTGTTCCATATGTAAAAGTATATACCTAATTAATTGTTTTCAGAAGTGACGTGCATCACATCTTCATACCGCACTTCTCCAACAAGCGCTTTAAGCAGCCCGTCTTGGCGCATCGTAACCATTCCTTCGCGCGATGCGATTTCGAGCAGCTGATCGAATCCATTAAAACTCGTTATTGCCTCGCGCAATGCATGCGAAATAGGGACAACCTCAAAGATGGCAATTCTGCCGTCAATACCCATCTCTTTGCATTCTGGGCATCCGGGGCTTGTAAATAAGTGCTGGGGATTCTTCTGGTTTTCATCAACCTTGTACTGGTCGGGTACGTTTTTTAATTCCTGCGCAATAACATCCCTTTGGGCCTCTGTAAGCGCCGCTTTCTGCTTGCAATGCTGACACAGCCGAATAACTAGCCGCTGTGCCGCAAGCAATCGAACGCCCGCAGCAAGCAAGAACCCATCAATTCCCATATCAATTAATCGCGGAATAGCCCCGACAGCACCGTTGGTATGAATTGTGGATAACACCAAGTGCCCGGTTAGCGCTGCTTGCACGGAAAGCTCGGCAGTATCCCTGTCTCGAATTTCACCCACCATAATAATGTCCGGATCCTGGCGCAAAATGCTTCGCAGCCCTGATGCAAATGTAAGGCCTATTTCCGGTTTTACCTGCGTCTGGTTCACGCCGGGTATTTCATACTCCACCGGATCTTCGAGTGTTACGATATTCGATTCTATATCATTTAACTCCGATAGCGACGTGTAGAGCGTAGTGGACTTTCCTGAACCTGTCGGCCCAGAAATAAGCACGATGCCGAACGGCGATCGCAAATATTCTGAAAATATTTTCTGCGCCGGTCCGCGCAATCCCAGCGTATCGTACGACGGCGCTCCGCTTGATTTGTCTAAAATACGCATAACCACTTTTTCGCCGAATATCGTCGGCATTGTGGCAACGCGGAAATCATACGCCCTTGAATCGATAGTTGCAGAAAACCGCCCATCTTGCGGCAATCGAGATTCGTCGATTTTTAAGTTGCTCAAAATCTTGATTCGCGATATAACTGCTGCGTGCACTTTGAGCGGCAATACAAGCGTTGCATGCAGATTGCCATCAACTCGAAATCGTACGCGCACTTCCTTTTCTTCCGGCTCAATATGCACGTCTGAAGAACCCCCTTCAATTGCATGGCGGATCATTACTGCGACCACTTTTGTAACAGGAGCCTCCTCCACAAGATGTTCGATATCTTTAGTCGGAAGCTTTCCGTCTTCTTTTGCCTCGGATAGCTCGTGTGAAAAATCCTTGAGCGCCCCGCCTATTTCCGCCTCTACCGCGCCTGCCCCCTTCAAACCGATATCAATTGATTCCGGGGATGCCAAATACACTTCTGCGGCAAGCCCCTTTTGCTTGGCGATAAACTTTACGGCTCCCATCGCCTGAAAATCTTGCGGAGACTCCATTGCAATTCGCAGCGATTTGCCCGCAATATCAAACGCAATAAAACGATAGGTATTCGCCGCCTTTGCAGATATATTCTGCATTGCATCTTTGTTGAGCTTGGTAACAGACAGATCGATATACGGAAACCCTTCTTGCTCTGCCTGCGCTTTTGCCAAATCTTCAGAAGGCACGAGTTTTTCATCGCGCATAATTGCTTCCGCAGACGAACCTTCTTTATCTATGCGCTCTTGTATATGTACGGCCTTTGGACCATCAAGAAGCCCACGACCCTGCAGCACTGCAAGCAAGGATTCCATATGCTCCATGATTATTGAAACGGATCTGCTCTTCCTGTTCCTACGGATGGCAATACGGGGAGTCTCCCTTGCGTTATCAACCCGATATCAAGTGCAGTGTAATCAGAGCGTTGCAATACGGCGGTATTGAAAGTTTGCGAGCTAGGCACTACTTGCTGCGTACCAGAATTTACTGTGTTTGCAGGCAGTGACTCCGCAGGAGCGCTTGCGGAAGGAGAGAAAAAGATTACCCCCACAGCGCCAACCCCCGCCAACAATACTGCGGCGAACACTACGATCATCATGAGTTTATTAGGTGCCATAAAAATATTATTTTTGTTGTGAATACGCCTGCACGCGCAATGTTGCAGACACCTGCCCTGGAAGCTGTGCAATCTGCTTGATAGAAAGATGCACTACATCAATGAGCCGAGGTGATTTTTCCAACGCCTTGATAAACGCCTGCAATTGCGCATAAGTGCTTACTGTATTCACTTGGAATGAAAGGATGCGAAGATCCGACGGTGTTTTTGCGGCATCCCCGCGCGCAATACTTGCATTAATTTGCGCTTGACGCTCCGAGGAATTGTTCGAGATGCTCTGTATTCCAACTCCGGCTTGCGCGCCATATTGCCCGACTACTCGAACAACATCCTGCGTCATATCTGTTTGCGGCACCACTACAGACAGCTGCTTTTCAGCCTCTGGCTGCGCTTGCAGCTGCTGCACCTTTATTGCCAGTGTTCGTATAAAATCCTGCTTCTCCATAAGCGTGGTGGTGTTATCTGTAATGTCGTGCCGAAGAACGCTGATGCGATCAAGCTGCGGCTGTGTTACTACAAAAACGAAAGCAATCGCGATAAACACAACTCCTGCGAGTACGAGATATGGTGTGTTAATGGAAGTGTTAAGCGACATATGATTATTGAGCTCCCGCTCCTTTTAATTTGGCAGGGTCGATAGTAAGCGTGATTGCAAAGCTGTAACCGGTTGGGGCAGCGGCAAGATTAAGATCGCGCTGCTCTGCCTTAGTTATATTTTTCATTATCCCTTTGCTGAATAAAGAAACGTGATTCTCCCCCGCAGATAAACTGGAAATTGCTTGCGCCACTGCATCTACGTCTGGAGTGAACCCTTGCACGATTACCGTAGACGCATCTGTTCCCATGTCGACGCTTGTCAGAGTAACAGTAGGAGGAAGCAGGCGCTCTAGATCAGCAAACACTTTATCCCATATAACGTGAGAATCGAGCAATGTTTTTGTTTGCGTTAATCGTTTTTCAAATAGCTCCACGCGAACAACATCAGCTTGAGATTTTTGGATCTGCGCCTCTGCAGCATGAATGCCATTTATCAGCGCTTCGTTTTGGTTATTAAGTGAGTGCTCCATAAACCACAAACCGCCATATCCGATACCAGTAAGCGAGATGATCGCTATTGCGATACCATACAACCGCTGCCGGCGCTTTCTTGCCGCAATAATAAATTCTGTACCGGGCGCTAAATTAATGCTAGGCATAATTGATTACAACTATATCACACACATGCAACATTATTGCTGTGCAAAACCACGAAGCGCTAATCCGACTGCAACTCCGTACCGCGAACCCATTGTTTTTAATACAGGCTCAAGTTGTTTGGGAAATAAAATATCTTTCCATGGATTTCCAATAATTGTTTGATGTCCTATTGCTTTGCCCCAAAACTCTTGCAACCCTTTCAAGTTCGCTCCGCCGCCAATCAATACCGATGTCTCGATGCGATGCTTTTCTTTTTGTTCATATACGGCAAGTAATTCTTTTGCTTTTTGCACTTGATGCGCAAGCACCGACTTAATCGATTCTCGCACTGCAGAGTCTTGCTCCAGAAGAATTCCGAACTTGATTTTTGCTTGCTCCATCTGCTCTTGAGTCTGGCTGCCCTGCTCTCCTGTTGATCCGCCCGCATCTATGGTCTGCGAAACGCGAGGAATCCCCTTATCGATAATATGAAACGTTGTTGCCTGCGCGCCAATATCGACAAGCAACGTAGATGTAGGCGGATTTGTGAGCAATGATCGCACCAGAGGAAATGTCTCTACTTCCAGCGCTAAGAGCGTCATGTTTAGCCGTTGAAACACCGTGATATACCTGTTCACAATATCTTTCGGAGCAACCGTAACGAACACTGGGACTTTTTGATCCATGTTTACAGGAATAGTTGGAATGCCCGGCACAACCTCTGCTTTCGCTTGCCGGTCCGTTTGCATGTGAGCCTGGCTCCCCACCCTGCTCCATCCGATAACCATCTCATCAATATCTACCGGAACCACGTCGCGCGCTGCAAACCTCACTGCTTTTTCCATTTCCGATTCAGGAATATTCGGAAGCTCTAGTACCGTAGAAAATACAGACCCTCCGGGCAGCGCCGCAATAATATTCTTCGTAGTTGTTCCGGATTTCTCCATCATTTGCTGGAGTATGGAAATTGTTTTATCGATTGCATCCTGCGGACCTGCGGGCGGATTGACTAACACGTTGCTTGCATTAGCTTCTGCATACGTAACTAGTTCGATTTTTTTTCCGCGTTCCGCAAGCTCGACAATTTTTGACGTAGACGTACCCAAATCAACTCCAAGATACGATTGGCGAGTATTAAACAGAGCCATATGCACAAAAGAAGGATCCCCTTGCTGAATTCATCCCGCAATTATACCATAGAGGTACTATTATGTTTACAACAATTATTACAGCCGTCGTCGTTCTCGTGCTAGCATACGTACTTTTTGCGTATAACTCGCTTGTGCGGCAGCGAAATCAAGTAGAAGAAGGTTTTAGCGATATCGACGTACAATTAAAGCGCCGCCATAATTTAATACCTAACCTCGTAGAAACAGTAAAAGGATACGCCAAACACGAATCTGGCACGCTTGAGTCAGTAACAAAAGCTCGCGCACAAGCGCTTGCAGCACACACGCCTGCGGAGCAGGCGCAAGCGGAAAACGCGCTGTCTGCAACATTAAAAACATTGTTTGCTGTATCGGAGCAATACCCAGACTTGAAAGCGAACGCGAACTTTCTAGAGTTGCAGCGCGAACTTTCCGACACAGAAAATAAAATCCAGGCAGCATACCGCTTCACGAACGGAGTAGTGCGCGATTACAACACTGCGGTAGAAACAATGCCGAACAACATTATTGCTTCCTTGTTTCACTTTACGAAACGCGACTTCTTCGAGCTCGAGAACGCATCTGAGCGCGAGGTGCCGAAGGTAGATTTTAAGTATTAGCTTTTAGCTTGTACGCCTCGCCTTCTAAAAGCTATAAGCTAGAACCTACTAGCTAGCAAATGACCATTTATTCCCAAATAACAGCAAATAAAAGAAGATCAGCATTCCTTATCATTGCAGTTCTTGTATTTGTTATCGGCGTTGTTGCAGCGTACTCGTACTATGTGCGCGGGGATTTCGTGCTTCCTATTATTGCAGCACTCTTTGCAATCCCCTCCTCTCTTATAGGATATTATACTGGTGATAAAATTGCGCTTGCAACGAATCGCGCACAGATCGTCATGCCGGAGCAGAATTCGGAGCTGCACCGTATCGTAGAAAACCTGGCCATCACTGCGGGCGTACCGAAACCGCGCATCTATATGATAGATTCCCCTGCACTCAATGCGTTTGCTACTGGGCGCGACCCGCAGCACGCATCTATTGCCGTAACTTCAGGATTATTACACGCGCTCGATAGGTCGGAATTAGAGGGAGTGCTTGCGCATGAGCTTTCTCATGTTCGCAATTACGATATCCGATTTTCAACATTAGTTGCAATATTCATCGGATTCATCGTCATTCTTTCCGACATGGTTACGCGCGCCACATTCTTCGGCGGATTCCGCAGCCGCGGTAACCGAGACAATAATAACAATCAGCTCGGCGCACTTCTCGCAATCGTCAGCCTTATTTTGTTAATTATTTCTCCAATCATTGCGCAATTAATCCAGCTGGCGATTTCTCGCCAGCGGGAATATTTAGCAGATGCATCGGGCGCGCTCTTAACCCGCTATCCGGAAGGCTTAGCGCGAGCGCTGGAAAAAATTTCCGGATCATCAAAACTAAACACTGCGAGCAATGCAACTGCCCATCTATTTATCGCTAATCCGTTTCATGCACGAAAATTGGCAGGATTATTCTCCACTCACCCGCCGATTCAAGATCGAATTAAAAGGTTACGGGAGATGTAAATCGCTCCCCTCTCCCATTCTGGGAGAGGGTACTTGCCTGCATTGTCAGGCAAGGGGGTGAGGGGTTCGCGTGTCGCAATAAACGCCCCTCATCCGCCCCGCCTTGGCGGGGCACCTTCTCCCAGAATGGGAGAAGGGATCGACGCTTTCGTTTTTAAAATATAAAAAAACGCCTCAACATGCACGGTGCATATCGAGGCTAATAACTTCACTGGCGACGGAAACGTCGCTATCCGAAGGCTGCGTGAAGCCCCCTTTGTTTCAAAACCTGACGAATCGCTTCGTCGGGAACTTCCGGATAGCGCTGCAACACGACGGCGATATCATGCTTCGGAACCACGCGGATTCCGACATAGCAACGCCTGCCCGCAACCCCTTCAACTGGCACGAAAATCGTCTGATTCATGCTTTATTCCTTGTAAAGAGCCCAAAAACTAACACTCTCTTTATTATATACCTAAATCGTAGAAAAGTCAAATCCTCTTGAGGCCAAGAAGCGCTGCTGGCGAGTTTTGTCGTCTTTGTGCTTCGGATGAACTTTTTGCCACTGCATAACCGCTTTTTTTGCTCTGTCGTGCCACTCTGCATCATCCGCAATATTTCCCACTACCTCATCTATAATATCGCTAGCAATTCCAGCTTCCCGTAATTTGTTTTTAATATATGTTGGCCCGCAAAATTTTAAACGCATAATGCTTTCCGCCTTTTTCTGCGCAAAGTTCCGATCGTTTAACAACCGTTTTTCTATCAGCCACAAAATCGTCTCATCGATTATTTCAGAACTTATATTATTTCTCTTCAGCTTCATGCGCATCTCCCGAACGCTATGGTCGCGCCTAGATAGAATATCGATTGCAATTTCCCGCGGGGGTTTTGACATATCAGTATTGTAGCGTATTTCCTCCCCTCATATGAGGGGAGGCAGGGTGGGGTCGTAATGAGTTGTATACTAAACGCAATGCCTCAAGTGTATACAAGAAAAGATATTAAACCGACACGAAGTGCTCTTCGAAAACGCATGACTGCCCCCGAACTGGTATTCTGGACTGCCATAAGAAGTAGAAAGTTAAAAGGGTATAAATTTAGACGCCAATATAGCACTGGAAGATACATAATTGATTTTTATTGCCCTAAAGTTCGATTGGGTGTTGAGATTGATGGCGATTCTCATTTTACGAATAATCAAAAACAATACGACGCTCTTCGACAAGAGTATATCAATGCATTAGGTATTAAAATTTTACGCTATACAAATGACGAGATCATGAAAAATTTAAATGGTGTTTTAGAAGATATTAGCAAATGTTTACCATAACGACCCCCTCCCGCTCCCCCTCATACGAGGGGGAGAAATATGCGTGGTGTTTTCTTTTTCATAGCGAATGTAAAAACCTGTTGTATACTAAAGAGATGGAAAAACCAATCCTCGACAAACTAACAAGCAGACTCAAAAGCGTACTGGCCAGCGCGTCGCGCGTATCAGAAGAATTGCAGCACCACCACGTAGGAACGGAGCATTTGCTGTATGGCATGCTGCAGGAATCGGGATCCCTTGCATACAGCATTTTGAAAAAATTCGGACTCACCCCCGAATTCGTCCGCAATGAACTGGATTTGATGGAAAAAGGAAGCGAGTGGAAAGAAGAGCTTTCTTCGCATACGCGCGCATCGTTTGAAAAAGGCGCGCGCACCGCGTTCCAGTATCATCATCGCTACATCGGCACAGAACATATTTTGTATGGCATCTTAACGCTGAAGGATTCTATGGGATACAAAATCTTGGAAAAATCCCCTGTCGATGTAAAATCGCTCCAGCAGCAAGTGCAAATCGTCCTCAAAAGCACGTCGCACTTCCCTGACTTGTCTAATTTGCTCGGGTCGAGCCCTGCCGCAAAGCAATCGGGTGCTCCTGGCAAAATGAACCAGAAACAAGACTTGCCAATTATTTTACCCTCGGAAGCATCTGGCCTCCCTGCCGGCATGCATGGCGGATCTAAAAAACAAAAAACTCCTGCGTTTGATTTCTTTACGCAAGATTTAACAGAGCTTGCGTCGAAAAATAAATTCGACCCAGTGATCGGAAGGAGCAAAGAAGTTGACCGCGTGATGAGCATCTTGAATCGGAAAAATAAAAATAATCCTATTTTAATCGGCGAGCCCGGGGTCGGAAAAACAGCAATCGTCACGGGCCTATCGCAGCGCATCGTATCTGGCCAAGTCCCTGCAAAACTGCAAGGAAAAAAGATTTTATCGCTGGACATGACAGGCATATTAGCAGGCACTACGTTCCGCGGAGAATTTGAAGAGCGCATTAAAGAGCTCATGCGAGAATTAGAAGACAATCGGGATACTATCCTTTTTATCGATGAAATCCACACCATCGTGGGCGCAGGATCCTCGGGCGGCAGCATGGACGCAGCCAACATGCTCAAGCCGATGCTGGCGCGGGGCGAAGTAAGCATCATCGGCGCTACAACAATCGATGAGTACCGCAAGCACATTGAAAAAGATGCGGCATTAGAGCGCAGGTTCCAACCCGTTCAAGTAAAAGAGCCAAGCCCCGAGGAAACGATTGCCATCTTGGAAGGCGCGCGCGAAGCATATGAAGCGCATCACGGATTAAACGTTACTGACGAAGCAATCCACGCTGCGGTAGAAATGAGCATCCGCTACATCCCCGATCGGTTCTTGCCAGATAAAGCGCTTGACTTGCTTGATGAGGCGGCGGCCACGCTGCAGCTGAAAATTGCAGGTACGGAAGAAGCGCAAAAAGCGAACATGCTGAAAAACGAACTTGCAAAAATCCGCAAAGAAAAAGAAAGCGCCATTGAGGCGGAACATTATGAAGAAGCATTATTAGCAAAACGAAAAGAAGATACGATTGCCGAAGAACTGGCGCTCACTGCGCGAAAACTTTCTGCACAGAATGAAGCAAAGCGAATATCTATCACAGAAGAACACATCGCCCAGGTAGTTGCAGACAGTACGGGCATTCCCGCCGGCCGATTGCTGAAAGAAGAATCCAAAAAATTGGCGAACCTAGAAGACATCATGCATAAATACATCGTAGGACAAGAACAAGCCATCCACGCCATTGCACGATACGTTCGCCGTTCCCGCGCCGGCATTGCAAACCCCAACCGCCCGCTTGGGTCATTCATCTTCTTAGGACCAACCGGCGTAGGCAAAACGGAAACAGCAAAGGTACTGGCAAAAGAAGTGTTCGAAAACGCCGATGCGCTTATACGCGTGGATATGTCCGAATTCATGGAATCGCATTCCGTATCGCGATTAATCGGAGCACCCGCAGGTTATGTAGGATATGAAGAAGGCGGAAAACTGACCGAGAGCGTGAGGCGCCAGCCGTATGCAGTTATTTTATTCGATGAAATAGAAAAAGCTCATCGCGATGTGTGGAATATCTTGCTCCAAATTCTGGACGAGGGAGAACTGACAGATTCTCATGGGCGCAAAGTAAACTTCAGAAACACCATTATCATTATGACGAGCAACATCGGGTCGCATGAACTTTCCCAGCAAGCGCGCATGGGGTTTGCAATGCCGATCGAATCCAGCGAGCGCGATAGCGCGGAAGAAAAATATGAGCAGCTCAAAGCTTCTGTATTAAAAGAACTGCAAGATCGCATGGCGCCGGAACTGCTCTCCCGCATCGATCAGATTATCGTGTACTCTCCGCTTACGATGAAAGATATGGAAGCTATTGCGAAGCACGCAGTGCGCGCATTACAAACACTTCTGGCAAGCAAAGCAATCACGCTTGTCGTATCAAAGGGCGTAACGCACGAGATTGCTGACCGCGCTTTTAAGGAAGGAAAAGGCGCCCGCCCTATTCGCAGAATCGTACAGGAATTGCTCGAAGATCCGATTGCGCACTCCATCATCAACAAAGAGATTCTTGAAGGACAAACCGTAACGGCTCGCAAAACAGGCAATGCGATCGTGGTTACCGCAATGGAGCAAGTTGCTCGCTGACGCATTTGCGCCAGCTCGGTGCATGCAATGCGCCTTCGAGGGCACATGGTACTGCACATCGTGCAGAAACAATGCACCCATTGCCCTGCAATCGTGCATCGGGTGCAAAACAGATCGCCCGCGCGGAACAACGTGCCGTTCCTGCAGAGAAGATATTCCGCTTGCAGGCGTTGTTTCTGCGGGCGCTTATTCCAACCATGCGCTCCAGCGCGGTATTGCATGGCTGAAATTCAAAGGTGTACGAAAAATCGCTGAACCGATTGGCGGGCTACTCATCTCAAAACTCCCTCTCATTGCTCCGCTTGATGAGCTATCAAAACGAGCAGTACTTGTTCCCATTCCCCTCCACAAAAGAAAGTTTCAGCATCGAGGATTCAACCAGAGCGAGGATATTGCGCGCGTTATAAGCACTATATGCAATATCGAACTTGCACCGATTTTAGTACGCACAAAAGCAACGCATTCCCAGGCAAAGCTTCCGCATGACCAGCGCTCGCACAATGTTCTCAATGCATTTGCACTCTCCTGCTCTCAAGCAGAATTCGAAACACTCGCCGCAAAAAAACCGATTATTATTTTAGTAGACGATGTAACGACAACAGGCGCAACGCTCATCGCCGCTGCACGCGCACTACCCCCTATTTCAGAGAGGAAAATATTCGGCGCCGTAGTTGCGCGGGGGTAGTATGCTATACTTCTAATATGGATATTCGAAATGCGCTTATCATCTTGCACATCATCGGAACGGCGTTAGGCGTTGGGGGCGCAACGGTAAGCGACTATTTGTTTTTCAAATTTTCCAAAGACGGCAAGCTCGATAAAGATGAATACCGCATTCTTCTTACCGTTTCCGATATCGTATGGGCGGGAGTATTTATTTTAGTATTGAGCGGCTTCGGTTTTATGCTGCTTTATTTATCCGGCAATCCGAGCGTCCATGCTGCATATAATCTCAATAAAATTTGGGCAAAGGTTACTATTGTCATCATTTTGGTTGCAAACGGGTCGTTCATGCACCGCAAAGTGCTGCCCATGCTTCAGCACCGAGAAAGCCGGTCGCTTATCACTCGCCAATTCATCAAAAAATCTCCTATCATGTTTACAGCCGGGGCAATTTCAGCCGTATCGTGGTATTCCGCGCTTATCATCGGCGGATGGCGCAACATGACGGCTTCGTACATACAAATCGTTGCTATATACGCCGTAATTGTCCTTATCGCAATTGCGGTATCGAATATTACAGGCCGCCGCTTGCTTACGCACTTAATGACAATAAAGAAAAGAAAAAAGAAATAGCCAGCTGGCTCTCCGCAAAGAGCAAAGGCGGGCGCCGCATTCCGCACCTCAAATTCTCGCTCTTTGAATTCGGGAACTAGAAAAGGCTCGTTCGGGTGGTAATCCGAACGAGCCCGCAATGAGCCTCATGGCTCATTGAAATTGGTACGTTCATCAGAACGAGAACAGGCGCGGTTCTTACCGAATTCCTTCTTGAGCTTCGCTTGCATAAGAGCGAGGTCCTGTTCCCAGTTGAAATTACCTGGAACCTCTTGCACGGAAATGAAATGAACCTGCGTGCTTCCTATCATTTCACTAGAGACCGCATTGACCCTTGCCAAGCCACCCTCCACATCATCGTCATCGTGATCGCAAAAAAGCTCAGATTCAATATAGATGTCGTCACCGACTTTCGGAAGTGGCATCACCGCCACTTTCGCCCTGTCACGCTTCTCCTTCTTCTCGCACCTCTTGATTAATGCCAAGCGATCCTTCCTCGCTTCCGAATCAAATAGCTGGAGTTGAGAGATCATGGCCTGGCCAACAGAGAGCCTACAGAAGCCGATTTCTTGCTTACGCTTATCCGAAAGTTCAGCGATATTCGAATCTCGAACCTTGTCCGGAACCCGGACTTTCTGGACTTGTAGTCCGCCAGTGATACGACCAAGACACTGGATGCCATAATCACTTCTTCCAATGAGACAGGAAGCCGTAACTATCACCGCCGTCTTGTCGTCTTCTGCTTCGAACACGTACGCTTGTATCCCGGACCCACTCGTCCATCGACCACTTCTGTCTTCCAGCACTGCCAGATACTTATTCATGCCATATCTCCTTGGGTTGAAATGTACAACTGATGTATTCATAGTATAAACGATCTCTGGCGTCAAGCTTAGCGAGGCTAACTAAAAACCCTTTCGGGTTTCATAAAACATTATAAAGAATTTCTTTTGGCACACATTAATAAACTATTTTTATTCTGTGCAAATGACTCGATTCAAGCCAGGTGCTGATCTCTTCAAATTTGTTTTTCCCAAATTGCGAGCCACTGGGGTGTACCCCAGCCTTGAGGGCTTCTTTAATAGTACTCCAAGAGGTGATTTTGAGGCACTCGGGTAACAAAGTGTGCAGTATCTATATATTACACTAAATGCCGTTTCATAAAAGCTCGCCCTGACTTCGACTTCAGATACTCCGCAAACGAAAGGGCTTTAATTATAACCCTATCAAAAAATCCTGGGGAATTTTGCGGAGCGAAGAATCCAAATAATACCTTATGTGTCTAAATATTTTCTCAGCATACTTTTTATAGTTCTTCTTCCATACCCACTCTTTAGATATTCTCCCCTATTTTTTGCATCTGCTTTATTAAGAAATGCTTCGTAGAAAATGAGAGTATACGGGCGAAATGGTTTTGTAGCTGTGCTTTCCCCATTGTTATGTTGTGTAAATCTCTTTATTAAATCAGATGTATAGCCAATATATAAGCTTGAATCTTTCTGGCTCTTGAGAATATAGACGTAATAGAACATAGAAGGCGGAACGTAAGAAATTTTACCTAAAATTTCAACGTTCCAGCAGCGTTTACATTGCTGTGCAATGTATTACGCTGCGGTGTTTTTTGATTGATGTTCGAACATTTTTTGAGCAAAACCCCCAATAAGGAAGCCAGCCCCGCCACTGCTCGACAAGCTCGCCACACCACAGAAAAATACTCTTCGCCACTGCTCGACAAGCTCGCCACACCACAGAAAAATACTCTT
>MHHS01000036.1:10848-14944 GCA_001817115.1 Candidatus Andersenbacteria bacterium RIFCSPHIGHO2_12_FULL_45_11b | reverse complement strand
TCATCGGTTTTGCAAGCTGGGATATGCGCTGTTCATTTATTTTTTCCTGCACCTCCACAATGTATTCCTTTTCTACCTGATGCTCTTCGCCCGTGACTGCTTTAGTCACTAATCCGTCATTGGAAAGCAGAAGCAAACCCTCGCTGTCTTTGTCTAATCTGCCGACAATATTCAAATGCTTATACTTTGGAAAAATATGCTGGATAGTAAGTCCTTCATCGGAACCGATAGAGCACACCACTCCTCGCGGCTTATAAATCGCAATAGTCTGCTTGGTTTGCAATTGGCGCTCTATGCTTGGATCAAGCGTAACTAAGTCTGTTTTATTGAGAGGGACGCCCGGGCGCGCCTTTTTGCCATTTACTAAAATAAGGCCGGCGCGCAAAAAGGCCTCTGCCTCTCTGCGGGAGCAAATGCCTTGCGATACGAGATACTTCTGGACGATCATATGCGGCAGTATGCGGTGTGTTGCTAAGGAAAGCAATTATACGTACAATTCTGCCTATGAATACCCAATACATTTCTTACTTGGAAACGAAGACGTATCAAACAACATATCGAGCGCATTTCATGACGATTACGGAAGACGTACAGAAAGCGATTCAAGCATCTGGAGTAACAACGGGAACAGCAACAATTCAAACGCACCATACAACGGCAGGCATATGGGTAAATGAAAACGAGAAAAACTTGATTGGGCCATCAGAAGAATTGGGGTATGAATCTGATATCAGAAAAGTACTCGATGCGTTTGCGCACCCTATGAACGAATACGGCCATAACGATATTTGCGATAGCAGGAACGAAGAAGGAAAACGGAATACGCACTTATGCGAACCAGATGAAAATGGTGTAATTCAAGAATGTATTAATGGCCACGCGCATGCACACGCACTGATGATTCATCCGTCTATTACGCTTATTATCAAAGACGGACAGTTGTTGAAAGGCCAGTGGCAGGAAATTATGCTTGTAGAATTGGACCACGATCGGGAGAGAACAGTATCAATGCTCGTACAGGGGGTATAATGGCACATCGTCTCAAAATTGGCGTCGATATCGACGGAGTCTTAATTACTATGGATACGAAACAGTATCTGGAATTTTGTGCGAAGCAATTCGGATGGAATGCCAGTTATGACGTATATGTGCAAACCCATTCGTGGATTCAGGCAACAGGGCAAACTGACGACGCTCTAATATCTCATGCATGGGGAGTCTATCTTGAAACAATAGAAAACGCCCAACAGCCAATTGAAGGCGCGCACGATGTACTACGAGCATTAGGTAATAGTGCTGATATATATCTTATTACTGCTCGTCCGGTTGATCAGTTAGAAGCAACAGAAGCGATATTGAGAAAACATCTTCCAGATGTGAAGTATATCGAACTTTCTATGAGCAATAGGGAAAATAAAATCCAACCATTATTGATTTTAATATCGACTACTATATAGACGATAGCTACTCGGAAATTTCAGCAATTTTAGAAAATAAGAATATACAGACGAATATTATTCCGTTCCCTTCGTTTCATGCCACAACGCGATGGGATGGATTAGAGGACGATCGGTTAATTTGGCTTAAAGCGTGGGATTCAGTTGAAGTAGCCGTTAGCGACGAAGAGAAGAAAGGAGTTTATAGAAAAGCATGGGAGGAGATTGGGAATATTATTCAGAGGGGGAAGCGTATCTAGTAATTTTATAACAGAAAAACAGCCCAGGCTAAACAGTCAGGGTTTTTGTATTTCTGGATGTCCGATCAACTTGGGCGTGAAAGGGCTCTACTTAACGTGAACGAATGTTGCTTGCTTGAGTGAGCCGTTGAAGCGCATTGTTTTCTCTTTGGAAAATGCTACAGTGCCTGCAACTGCAGCATACAGCGTATCGTCTTCGCCTCGGCGTACGTTAATACCTGGTCGGTATTTGGTACCGCGCTGACGGATGATGATTTGTCCCGGGTTAACGGGTTGCCCGCCATAGATCTTCACGCCCAGTCGCTTTGATTCTGAATCTCGGCCGAGCTGTGTTGATCCGGCGGCTTTCTTATGTGCCATAGGGGTATGAAAAGATAATTATATCGTTTCCCAAAGGGTTACTTCTCGAGCTACTAATGCGTCTGGACGAGCGTACAAGACGCTGTCAGAAGAACTAGCAGGAAAATGAGACGCAATGACTTGAGGAACGAGCTGTTCCTTACGATAGCCGATTGCCGTAATTTCGTCAATAAAAGAGCGGGGGAGAGGGCTAAAGCCTTCTGGGCCTTTCGGACAAGGCAATAAGATGAGTAATTTGGCGCCTGGTTTGAGGACTCTTCGAATATTCTGGAAAAAGAATCTGTACAATTCTATTATATTATTGTGAAATATTTCTATTTCAGGGGATGATAGGGGATGGGTCAATGGGGTGCCTAAAAACGGTTCCGTGACTATGCTAATATTTTTTTCGGCTAAATTTTCAGGAAACGCTTCTTTCACATCATGCAAAAGAACTTCTGGACGGGAAGCTTTCGCAACAGGAAACTGCTGTGCGAGATAGTCCAAGTTTTTTTCAGATGCTGTAACCATGCGCTCAGATGCATCGCTTCCAATTGCAGAAAATCCCATTAACCATGCTTCTTGTAAAATTGTTCCCATTCCGCAAAACGGATCGTAAATGATAGTGCCTGTACTCGGCTGAGATAGATTAATCATGATCTGCGCCAGCTTCGGCGGAAGCAACCCTACGCGTGCATCGCGCGCTGGCCTGCTCGTATCGCGCAGCTCGTAATCTGCAATATTCTGCATGTGGATTGTTTTGATCAGGATGTATGTTTCGCCAATACGGATAATGCTCAAGTCCATATTCGGCTCATGCGTTAATCGGTTGAACAGGACTTGGGCGGCGTTCAGGCTTGACCCTTTCGGCTCTATAAACGAAACTTTAGAATTGTGTGCCCGCGCAGCTTTTTTGATGCTAATCGCTAATTTTTTCACTGATGCTGATCCGCTTAAAATACTTAAGCCCATAACCCATTTTGCTGGTAACGGGGAAAGCGCAGCGATGATATCTTCTGCCGTTGGTGCGTGATTCCATGTAGCTGCATCTGTGGTGATGCGAATAGTGCCCCCAAGATGATCGCCAATATGTTCTGGAAGCGCGTCTGCTTCGATGCGTATGTATGCATTCGTAATTCTTGATATCGCATAGGCAGCATTGTGGCTTGCCAGATATGCTGCTATCTCGCTTGCGGAAAGCATGGGGTTTGTCCCCAGAAAAAACGTATAGTTCATGTAGTATATATAGCATATATGATGAACATGAAAGCAATAAGTACAAGTATATTGGGCATACTGGTATTTGCCGTAGGGTGGGAAGCGGGCAGGGTAATGTCCCCGTACTATGCCGCAACGCCCGTAATATTTGAGGATCATCAGCCGGTCGCCGGGGGAGGGGAGGAACAATTGCAGGCTCTTCTAAATAGTCCAAGCCCCATAGCGCAGCCTGTCGCTGTGTCGAACGACCAGGGCAAATATGTGGGGAGTAAAAACAGCACGCTGTTTCATGATCCCTCATGTTCGTCCGCAAAGAGCATTAAGGCGGAGAACCAAGTGTGGTTTGCAAGCGTAGAAGCTGCTAAGGCTGCTGGGTACTCCCCAAGCGCATGTACCACAAAGTTGTTAGATGTCAAGTAAAAAGGGAGGGGGAGAGCAAAAAAGGGTAAAAACCAAGCGGAAGTGGGGCAGGGGAGTACTTTTGCCTGTGGCACAGAAGGGGTTGTATGCAGGAGAATAGGGGGCCGAAATTGTTAGCAATATGTTTTTAGGGGGAAGTAGGCAATTTTACGATATGTTCGTTAAATGTTCTATTTGTGGAAAACTTGCGTAGAACATGCGCAGTGTCGCAAAAGGTACATTTTCGGACAATCAAAACATAAAAAAGACCCTAGTGCCTGTTCTCCTCTCTTCTCGATCTGTAAACCCATTGCATAGTGTGGTGCATTGCGTGTGTGCGTGTGTACAGACCCCGATTGACTTCCCTATATGCGAACAATACCAGAACAATTCTCCCTCGCTATGCATACTACCTGTCATTCCGGCCTTCGAGCCGGAATCCAG
>MHHS01000036.1:4965-10835 GCA_001817115.1 Candidatus Andersenbacteria bacterium RIFCSPHIGHO2_12_FULL_45_11b | reverse complement strand
CTGTTATTTTTTTCCGCGTAGTTCGCGAATCAAATAGCGTATGATGTAAAAAATCGCGTAAAACGGCCCCCAAAGCGGGATAGTTCTTGTTGCCCAATTTTCAAACAGTTTATCCGGATCCGTTTCCATATTAGTAGAACGACAACGCCACCATACCGGCGCCAATTGCTAGTACCAGTATTGCATAGACGATTCGTACCATTCTTTTTTTACGCTTGTGCATATAAAACAGTATATTTATATTATACCAGACTATCGTGTGCAAGCTGCAAGCGGCGCAGAGTATCTGATTTTCCGATAACGGATGCAACCTCAAATGGCCCGGGGGAGTGTTCCCTGCCAGTTAATGCAACGCGTAGGGGCCAGAGGACGTCCCCTCTCCCCTTCTGATTTTTATCAATCCAGCCCATTAAAAATTCTTGCAGCGCTTCCGGAGTAAATAAATCTCCTGAAATTTCCTGTACATCTTGCATGAGCTCGCTGAGAATTGCTTGGGTCGATTTTTTTATTTCAGGAGTTTGCTCGCTATATGCTTTTTTAAATGTGAGCGATACTGCTGCGTAGTCGCTTTTCCAATCTGATGCATGCCAGCTCATTGCTTCATGTAATGGGATGCCGCCGACATCGTACGATGCAAAGCGTCCAAGCTCTGTTTTTAGAGTAGTAAGGAGCCGTTCTGGTTCGCTGATCGCAATGCCAGCTTTTTCATAATGTATTGCTGCCCATGAGAGTAAATCCTCATTAGAAAGCTGTGATAGATAATGCTTATTCATTGCGGACAGTTTGACATTGGAAAATATTGCTCCGCCTTTTTGTACGCGTTCAAGCGAAAAAGCTTGCGCCAGCTCCTCCTGCGTAAAATATTCTCGCTCGTCTCCCGGATTCCATCCGAGCAAGGCTAAGTAATTCAGAATTGCCTGCGGCAAGATGCCCATGTCGCGATATGCCAGAAGACTTGTTTCCCCGCTGCGCTTTGAAAGCTTTTTCCTCTGTTCATCGAGCAGTAATGGCAAGTGCGCATAGTGCGGGCGCGGATACCCGAGCGCTTCCTGAATTAAAATATGCTTGATTGTATTATGCAGATGATCTTCCCCGCGGATTACATGCGTAATCTGCATTGCAAAATCGTCGCACACTACTGCGATATGGAATAGCGGGCTGTCGATATTGCGCGCAATAACGAAATCCCCGCCAAAGCTATCGGTGTGCACAGTAACAGTTCCGCGCACTGCATCGTCGAACGATACGTTTTTTTCTTCCACTTTTAACTTGATGGCCCCATCATCTTCGTATGCAGCACCAGATGCTAATAATTGCTCCAGCGCCTGCTTGTGTTCCCCTACTCGTTCTGATTGCCGGTATGATCCGTATAGTCCCCCGACGTCCGGTCCTTCTTGCCAATTAAGGCCTAGCCAGCGCAATCCCTCCAAAATATTTTCTTCGAATTCCGGTTTCGATCGTTCTGTGTCTGTATCTTCTATACGTATAATAAAAGCCCCGTTATTGCCATGATGCCTGGCGAACAAATCGTTAAATATAGCCGTTCGTGCAGTTCCAACATGAAGATTCCCTGTCGGGCTCGGGGCGATGCGTACGCGAACAGACGCGCTAGTAATCTTTCCCCTCTCCTTACCAAGGAGAGGGAGGGGGTGAGGTGAGAGTGTCGCGTCGTTATTCATACAGTAATGTATATAATATATCTTTCTTATTCGGATTAAGCTGCGCTTCTAGCAACATAATGCGAAGACGCAAATCGCGCAATTCCTCATTTTGGCCGAGCGCGAGGAATTCTTCAAATGTGAAAAAACGAAGCTCGATTTTTTCGCCGGCGCTTTGCTGCGGTTCGCGTATTTTTTTCAAGTCCCGAGCAATAAAAAAATGTATGTTAAAACTCACTCTTCCCGGCGGTTCATAAGAAAATAGCGATGCGATGCGCTGTGCCTCATACCCCGTTTCTTCTAAAAATTCTCTTCGAGCTGCAGTTTCTGCAGACTCCCCTTCATCTACTTGCCCGCCGGGCAACCCTAGTACCGGTTCCCTATCCGGCTGCTCGTCTTGTACGAACAGAATTGTTTTATCTGGCATAGTCGCAATAACGCGGACGGCATCAGCGCGCGATGCCTTTTCGAATGTCGCTTTGCTTCCGTCATATAGCTCCTGCTCCCACTGCCATACGGAAAATATCTTGCCCTGGAATATTTTTTTCATATAGTAACTATACCGTAAAAAAACCGGCTTGGGAGTAATATCCAAGCCGGGTAGCGACAGGGCCGGTCAGGAAAAAACGAGGGTGTTGTGGAAGGCTGTGGCCGCCTTCACTGCGTCCTCATAGTCCCCGGGCTCTAATCTGAATTCGACAACGAGTTCATCTAGCGCAGCCCGCAATTCCGGCGAAAGCGTTGGTTCTGGCGTTGGCGGATTTTCTGCTTCGTACATGAGACTTCCTGCCTTTCGTGAAAAGTGCTTTGTAATCGCCCCTTTTTGTATACGTTAAAATGGATCCCGGGTCAAGCCCGGGATGACACTGTGCTTACCACTTCAGCGAGCCGGCATTTTTGTATTCTGTGACTCTAGTTTCGAAGAAGTTTTTTTCTTTTCTAAGATCGATGATTTCACTCATCCACGGGAAGGGATTTTCTGCTCCGTACACTTTTTGCAAACCGATGCGCTCTAGCCTTCTATCTGCAATGTAGCGCAGGTATTCATCCACAACGCTGGCGTTAAGCCCGAGGATGCCGTTCGGCAAACAATCGTGTGTGTATGCAGATTCTAGTTCTACGCCATGCTTGATATTTTCTGTAATTGTTGTTTTGAATTGCTCCGTCCAGATTTCAGGATTTTCCTGTACGATAGTGTTGATTAAATCGGAACCGAACGCCAGATGCACCGATTCGTCGCGAAGAATAAATTGAAATTGCTCCCCTACTCCAACCATTTTGTTCTGGCGGAGGAATGAAAGCATCATAACGAACCCGGCATAAAAGAATATGCCTTCCATAATGACGTAGAATCCGACCAAATCATGGACGAACCGCTGGATGTTCTCAACGCCCTCGGTAGAAAAATTCGGGTCGAATAGGGACTTTGTCATGTTTACTACAAAATCATCTTTGTGTTTGATGCTCGGGATGCGCTCATACATCGTGTATACATCATCAGGGTTAAGCCCAAGGGTATCGCAACAGTAGATGAACGTATCGGTGTGTACAGCTTCCTCGTATGCTTGGCGGAGCAGATACTGCCGGCATTCCGGATTGGTAATGTGCTTATAAATAGTAAGTACCAGATTATTTGCTGTAAGGCTTTCTGCTGTGGAGAAGAATCCCATATTCCACATAATAAGGCGCCGTTCGTCTTCGGTGAGTACTGACGAGCTTTTCCATGTTTCTACGTCTTTTTGCATGTTTACTTCATCAGGAGTCCAGTTGTTCGCAACGCCTGATTTGTAATGCTCCCTCGCCCATTTATACTTCATGGGCAAAATCTTATTCGGATCTGTTGTTGCGCAGTTTAAGATCTTTTTTTCAGCTGTTTCCATAGTTATTGGCATGATTCGCAAATATTTAAGTTAGGGTCACCGCTCGTTTGCGATGACGGAGGCGTTAGCGGCATGTCTGGCATGATGACTAATGGAGGCGTGATTGGCGGAATTGTTTCGAATTTCTTATTGATATCAACGGTGCTTTTCTCAACGGATGATGCGCCAAGTGTTCGCAAGTAGTATGTGGTTTTGAGCCCGCTCTCCCATGCCATAATGTACATGTCGGAGATATTTTTTCCGGACTCTGTTTTGATGAATAGGTTGAGCGATTGGCTTTGGTCTATCCATTTTGACCGGCGCGCTGCTTGCTTGATGACCCACTGCGGTTCGATCTCAAAGATTTCCTTGTATCGATCTTTAATGTCTTGCGGAATTTCCGGAATATTCTGGATGCTTCCATCATAATGTTTCATTTTCTCAAGTATTTCACTGTTCCATAGGTTCCGCTTTTTCAGGTCGATTACTAATTGCTCATTGATGACGGTAAATTCTCCGGTCACATTCGACTTCGTATAAATATTGTTATAGATCGGTTCAATGGAAGGCAGGCTGCCTACGATTGTTGAGATAGTCGCCGTAGGAGCAATCGCCATGCAGTTGGAGTTTCTCATGCCGTATACGCGCACGTGTTCGCGTACGGGGGTCCAATCCATTTTAGAAGAGCGATCAACTTCAATAGGCATTCCGCGCTCTTCTTCCAGTAACGCTATGGTATCTTGCGGGAACAGGTTTCGGCTCCATTTCGACCCTTGATATGTTGCATATTTCCCTTTTTCCTTTGCAAGCATAGATGATCCGAGAATTGCATGGTATGCGATATATTCCATCGTGCTGTCTGCTAATTCAACTGCATCCTCGCTATCGAACTGCATGCCAAGCGTGTAGAGCATATCTTGCCAGCCCATAATACCGAGGCCTACAGGGCGATGGCGCATATTTGAATTCTTCGCTTCTATTGTTGGATAGAAGTTTAAATCGATAACATTGTCGAGCATGCGCATCGCCTGAAGCGCAGTTTCTTTGAGCATGTCGTAATTAATCATGCCGTTTTCAACATGGCGTACGAGGTTGATAGAGCCGAGGTTGCATACTGCAGTTTCCTCTGCTGATGTGTTGAGAGTAATTTCTGTACATAGATTAGAGCTGTGCACTACACCCACGTGATCTTGCGGAGAGCGGATATTGGAAGGGTCTTTGAATGTCATCCACGGGTGTCCTGTTGAGTACAGGCTGTTGATCATTTTTCTCCATAACTCAATGGCGCGCATTCGCTTGAACAATCGAATTTCCCCAGCATCTGCCTTTCGTTCGTATTCGATATATTTTTGTTCGAATGCTTTCCCGTACATATGATGCAGCTCGGGAGTTTCCTCTGGCGAGAAAAGTGTCCATTGGCCGTCATTAATGACGCGCTTCATGAATAAATCAGGAATCCAATTAGCGGTGTTAGTGTCATGCGTTCGTCTGCGGTCATCGCCCGTGTTTTTGCGAAGTTCGATGAAATCTTCAATGTCGTAATGCCAAGTTTCCAGATATACGCATGTTGCTCCGCGCCGTTTGCCTGATCGGTTGATTGCTGCCGTGGTGGCATCGGAAATCTTCAAGAACGGGATAACCCCCTGGCTGCCCACGTTCGTGCTCTTGATTTGCGCTCCTGTAGCGCGGATGTTCGTCCAATCGTTTCCGAGCCCGCCTGACCACTTGGAAAGCTGGGCATTGTCCCCTATTGATTTAAAGATATGCTCCAGCTTATCTTCTACTGTGGTGAGGTAGCACGAGCTCATCTGCGGATGGGTTGTTCCGGAATGGAATAGTGTCGGAGTGGAAGGGACATAGCGGAGCGACGACATGGTGTTGTAAAACTCGATTGCATATGAGACCCATTTGCTCTTTTCTTCATTGAGAGCCAAGCCCATTGCTACTCGCATCCAGAAGTATTGTGGAACTTCCAAAATACGTTGCGAAAGATCCCGCACAAAATACCGTTCGTATAGGGTTTGGATGCCAAGGTATTCGAATAATTTATCTCGAGACAAATCGAGCGCTTGTGAAAGTGCGTCAAAATCAAATTCGTTCATGCGCGCATCGAGGCGCTCTGATGCAACTCCCTGTGCAATGCTGGTCTGCAAGCCTTGACGATATAATTGTTCAAATTCAGGCTCGAATTCGTCGGTCTTTATTACGTCGCGATATAAATCATTCGTCAATACGCGTGCCGCAAGATAGGAGTATTTCGGATCTTGTTCGATACGAGATCGCAAAGACATGATGATTGCTTGGTTGATTTCCGAAGTAGAAATCCCGTCGTAAATATTGTTCTGCGCCTCCT
>MHHS01000036.1:773-4788 GCA_001817115.1 Candidatus Andersenbacteria bacterium RIFCSPHIGHO2_12_FULL_45_11b | reverse complement strand
TACGTCAAATAGTCCCTTCTCTGCTATTTTGCGCTCTACGCGATCTTGAATATTCTCAACGCCAGGCACGTCAATGATGTAGGTGTTTTCAAGATCGATAATTACTTCATCGACAATCACTTCTACGATCGGCGCATCAGCCTCTACCCCGCGCGTAGCAACATACGCCTTATGAATCGCATTTTGGATTCTGTCACGATCAAAATCTACAATAGAGCCGTTGCGTTTTTTGACTTTGTCGATGGGCATAGAAGGATATGCGAAATGGTTACAAATAAATTGTTGGTACCTTCTAGTATACTTCTGTTAGTGCGCGGATTCAAAAGTGATGCCGCCGTGTTTTTTTCTCTCTACTTGCCTTCTTTTAGTACTCATTCTGTTCGCATTAAAGTTTATGCACAGGGAAATAAAAAATCCCGGGGTACCTTCCGGGATTTTTTATTTTTGTTCTCGTATATTCTAGTTGAGCACGTGTACGTATTTCGTGAGATTGTGCAGCTGCTTTTCGGTTAATTGCTGTGCTGATTCTGTAGCCTGCTTTACGAGCTCGAATGATATTGTTTCTTGAGATCCTATTTGTACTGGATGCCGTGCAAGGTGTTTTTGGATATAATCTTCGATATAGATTCTGTGTTCGTTCGTAACTGCGTATCCAACATCGTTGCTTGCAAGGTATCTGGTTGCCGCTTTTCGCGCTAAGTGGGTCAATCCATCGCCCTTTACTGCCGTTTCTACGTATGCGGCATCTGTTTTCTTTTCCTCTGGGAGGGCTTTGCTCTGATCCATTAACATACTCTTATCAACTGGGGCAACGGGAGCCACTGTTGCAGTCGTGCCGCCTGTTACCTTTCCTGGAGCCGCCGATTCTGAAGGCTTTGCACTAGCTTCCGGGGTTGTTGAAGTTTCTGGAGTTGGTGTTGCGCTTTCGCTTGCTATCGGATTTTGATCTTTATTATTTCCGGAGAATGCATAAATTGCCGCGATAACGATAACTACGATAATAATTGCTGAAACTGTTCTAGGAGACTCTTTCATGCGCTCTATGAAACTCCCTGCTCTATTCTCGTTCTCTTGTGGTTCATATTCCATATAATGTATGTCACCTCCTGATGGTAAAAAATTAAACCCCCTCCTATTATATATTCTGGAAACTGTTCTCGCGAACAATCCCAGATATGCTTTTACCGTATACGCCGCAAAAACGTGCGTCAATGTGGATAACCGGAAATAAGTCGAGGAAACACAACAACGGCGTTCCAGATTCGCTTCATTCTTGCAGGTTCCAGCATCAGCCGCCATGCCCACTCCATATGCAGTTGCTGAAAAAGCTTCGGCGCGCGCGGTAATCGGCCGGAAATCATCGCAAATGCCCCGCCGACGCCAATTGCAATACGAACGCCTGATTGCTCGAGTTGTGTTCGATGCTCTTCGATCCATAGCGTTTGCTTCGGCGCTCCAAGTGCAACGAAGATGGCGGCTGGTTTCATAACCTCCCCTAGCCCCTCCTTCGTAAGGAGGGGAATCCGTCGTTCTCTCCCCCTTACCAAGGGGGAGCTGGAGGGGGTCTCGTCGTTGAGTGCAATAATCGTTAGTTTCGGATATTTTTTCCGAAACATCTCTGCAGTTTTTTTTCTATCCCCTTCTTCCCCGCCCAGCAAATACGCGGTGCCATGCTGTTTTTCCAGCTCTTCGCAAATCGTGAAAATACTATCAACGCCCGTTAGAGGCTTTACTTTTGAAAAAAGAAAAAATAGTAAGCTCATTGTCATTCCCGCTCGCCCGCCGAACTGGAGGGCGAAGGCGGGAATCCAAGTGCGCGTCGACGTGGATCCCCGATCAGGTCGGGGATGACGATGCTTTGCGTATTCCCGTGCCCATAGAATTCCAGAACCATCCGGAATGACAAGTTCTGCCTGTTCTATTGCCGTTTTAAAGACGTTATTTGTTTGTGCCGTAACCACCATCTCTGCATTCAGCGTAACAATATGAACAAGATGGAGAGGGCTAGGGTTTATGCTGAGCGAAGTCGAAGCATGAGGGGCGTCGTCTGCTGCCAAGCAGCTCGTAATATATGTCACCAACTCGTTGTGCGACAAGAAATCACACGGAACCCCCGCAATCAGCTCACGGGGTGATTGGGATGACGGCAAGCTGTTCATAAGGCGCAGTTGGTATGCTCGGGTTGCTTTTGTATACAACTAATTCGGATAAACTAAAAGTTGTTTTTACGGGCGTGTCTATAATTGCTATATGCTGCGGCGTTTGTTGTATATTTCCCACATGAATATGTGGGATAAATTCCTTTATTCGCTCGTCTTCTGGAATTGTGATTTCTCTGCCCTTGCATCGTGCAAGTAACTCGTTTCGCATATCTTGTAAAAATGTCTGTACTTGAACGTATGCCCAAAGCTGATTTTTAGCCTTTCCTTCCCCCAGCGATAAAATTGTAATAACCGGATGAAACGATTGCCTGATGGGTTGTGCTAATGCCTGCATGTCTTCATCTGACAGATTTATATTTCCTATATATAGCATCGTACAATGCCACTTTTCTTGCGAAACGCTTGTTGCAAGCACGTCTTGGTAGGACCGCATCGTATCTCTTATAGGGGCAATGGCGCTATTTGGGATAGTAAAGGCAATGAATGCACTCATATATATGTACAATACTCACGTTGCGTATTTTATACCAGAACGTACGCTAAGGAAGTATGAGCGGACTCTATGGGAAAATTGCCAAGCAGGCTGCAGAGCACTACGCCAAAACGGGCGAGTACTTGGCGCTTTCTATTCCGTTGCCTCAAGAACTGCTGCGGCAAAAAGCATGTTATGTCATTATCGGGGAAGAGCCCGGGCATCACCTGCGCGCGATGCATGGCAGCCCCTTGCCAAGCATGCCGAACCTGGCACAAGAGATTATTCGCAACACCGTAGAAGCTATTATCCAGCAAGGAGTGCAGATTCGCCCCATTGATGCTGCACAGTATACATATACCGTAGGGGTGCTGGGGTTTATGGAGCGCATCACCAGCAGAGAGCACTTAATGCCGATGGTATATGGCTTGTATGTGCGGTCAGATACAAATAAGTCTGCAGCACTGCTCCCAAGAAGGGTTGGTATTGAAACGGCAGATGAGCAAATTGCTACAGCAATTCGTGAAGCGAAAATAGATCCGCACCATGAAGTGGTAACGATGTATCGTTTTCCGGTGATGTTCTATGGCTCGTAACTCCGGGGTTGCATATGTGGAGGTTGCTCCCTGTGCACCTCTTGGAAAACGCGGACGCGACACATATACCTATTTTGTTTTTAAGGATGATGATGTTGGTATCGGGTCGGTTGTGAAAATTCCGTTCGGCAAGAGGATGATTATGGGAGTAGTTACAGTTTTGGATGTTCAAAAACCTAGCTATCCCACCAAGCAGATTAGCAGCATAACAGGAGTTGCGCTTACTGCTCTGCAAATACGCTATGCTCAATGGATAGCCGATATGGCGCATGGAGGATTTGGATTTACGGCCAGGCTTTTTTTGCCGCCATCGTTTGCGAAATTAAAGTCGCATGCGCAGCTACGACCGCCCTCACCCCCTCCCTCTCCCAGAATTGGGAGAGGGAAAGCCACGGCTATTATAGAAAAAAATCCGGATACCAGGCGAAATATGATCGCAACGCTTGTGCGCGTGCGAACTGGCCAGACGCTTGTGCTGGTTCCGGAGGTTGCGATGCTTGATGGATATAAAAAAACGTTTGCTGTAGAAATCAAAAATAATACAGCGCGTGTATACCACGCAGGATTGTCGCAGTCTGAGAAAAAAGAAATATGGTCTGCGGCAGATTCCGGCCAGTGCCAAATTATTATTGGAACGCAAAAGGTATTGTTTCTTCCGTTTAATAACCTTGTGTGCGTTATTGTCGACGAAGAACAAAACGAAAGCTACAAGTTATGGGATCAGTATCCTCGCTTATATACGGTGCTCGGAGCAGAAACGTTGGCGCATCTAGCAGGCGCATCGC
>MHHS01000036.1:0-675 GCA_001817115.1 Candidatus Andersenbacteria bacterium RIFCSPHIGHO2_12_FULL_45_11b | reverse complement strand
GAGATATATCCATTCTCGTTTGAAGATAAAAAATGGAAGCGGATTATGCCGGACGAGCTAGGCAGCAAGGTGCGCATGTGGGCGCGTGCGCGAAAGCATGTGCTCCTGCTCTTTAATAAAAAAGATACTGCGGAATTGAAAAAATCGCTCTTTCGAAAAATGTCCGTATCTGCAAAAGAGCATATCTATATTGGTACAATGGGCATTCTCACCAACCCTCCGAGAAAGCAGTTTGACTATGCGGTATGGTTGAAGCCGGAATGGACGTTGCGCGCGATTGATTATCGCTCTGCGGAACGGGCAAGAATTACTGTTGCCCGCATGGCCGGATTAACTGCATCTCATGATGTTTTTTTGGGAACCAGATACGGCGACGTTGCAAAAGACGTGTTTGCTCTATCGGAAGAAGTATGGAGGGAAAAAACATACGAAGAGCGAAGGCGGTTTCACCTGCCCCCCTACTGGCAATTAGTTCGATTAACTATTCGCGACAAAACGCGCGCGAAGGCATATGCGAGAGCGGAGTCTGTACGCGGCATGATTGATGTATTGCTTGACGCTAAAAAATCAAACACTGTTGCATATGGCCCGTATCAGGAATTGGGGGCAAAGAAAAAAGAAGTGCATGAATACCACATTTTGCTTTCAGGAATATTAGAAGAATTGATTCCGTTA
>MHHS01000035.1 GCA_001817115.1 Candidatus Andersenbacteria bacterium RIFCSPHIGHO2_12_FULL_45_11b | reverse complement strand
CTTACGAAGGGGGAGTTGGAGGGGGTTAGTCGTATAGAGCATCGCATAACAAATCGCCGCAATAGCAATCATTGTCGCCGCATCATATAACGCGCCATATCCTGAATATAATTCCTGATTAATGAAATTTCCGATTCTGCCCAATGCCAAGCCGATTGCTGCGGGAACGGTGGCAACATCTGCGATGACAAGCAGGGCAGTTCCCCTCTCCCAATTCTGGGAGAGGGAGGGGGTGAGGGCCGTACGCGTAGTCGCTCGTAGCCTGCCCCCATCCCCTCCTTCCCCCCAATTGGGGGGAAGGGGAAAACGCGTCCACAACCAAACCGCAGCTGCAGCTCCGATAAATCCGCCATGAGAGCTCATGCCTCCATGCCAAATAGCAAATACTTCTCCTGGATGCATAAAAAAATATGCTGGTTCGTAAAAAAGTACATAGCCTGCTCGCCCGCCTACAAGAACTCCTGCCGCTGCATACACAATAAGCATCGTCCACTGTTCACGTACAAACTTAAGGCCGCGCAACGTACCAAGATACGGCAACAGCGCATACGCAATCCAAAATGCAAGAGCATACATAACCCCATACCAGTGGATTGCGTATCCGAATAAATTAATTGCGACAGTCCGAGATGAAAATAGCGCAATCATTACGATTACCCGCCCAGTTGGATTGTCTGACCTGGAGCAATAAGCGCAATATGATGCTTTGCGAATAGCTGAATTATGCTGAGTATAATTTGCTGGCGTGCAATTTGATATAATTCAAAATCTCGATCATCTATCATATACACCAGTTCAAACATGAATGCGCTAGCGCCCATTTGTACCAAAAAGGCACTTTTGCATCGTGCATGCTCTACCTTCTCAACGCTTTGCGCTAATAGTGCAGGAATATTAGCAAGAGTTTTTGCGTCTGTCCCATACGGTACCGCAATACTCAATACCGCACGACGCTCCTTCATTCTCCGGAAATTGCTGATGCGCGCAGCTGAAATATCCTTGTTCGGAATGCTAATTTCTTCCCCGGAGAGCGCTTTGATTCTTGTAGATTTTACCCCGATTTTCTGAACAGTTCCGCTATTTGCACCCACAACAATATAGTCTCCAATTACAAACGGACGATCAAAGAAGATTGCGAGGCTGCTGAATAGGTCTCCCAAAATGTTCTGTGCTGCCAGGGCAATTGCGATTCCTCCAATACCAAGACCGGCAATCAGCGACGTAACATTCACCCCGAGATTCGATAAAATAAATACTAAAGATATAAGCCATAAGCCAATCTTGGCAATACCCGAGAGAATGCCGGCAACCATGACATTTTGCGCCTTGCTGCTGCTGCGCACTCGTTCGGCAATCGTGAAGTCTATAAAAATCTGCAAAGCAATAACAACTTGTACGGCAAGCCAAATAAAAAAGAATCGATGGACAACCGTTTGAAAATAACTGCTTACCGCGAGGTATTGCAGTGCAAATACAAACGACACGAACCAATAGAACGGGGGGTGCACGGTGCGCAGCATAGCAATAATAGCGTCGTCAACGAGCGTTCGCGATCCTTCTGCGAATCGCGATGTATACGCAATAACGCCTCGCTGCACCACCATAAACGCCAGCGCTGTAACGGAAAAAACCAACAACGCAACAGCATACTGCAACAGCGTATTTCCCCAATACATATCCATAGTATCAGTATATGATACGATCCATATATGAACAACATTCCACTCTGCGTAGATTTAGACGGAACACTTGTGCGAACGAATACGCTGCTAGAAACCGCACTTGGAACACTTAAACAGAATCCCCTATTTATACTTTCCCTTTGTAAAGCTCTTGCAACGAGCAAAGCACAGGCAAAGCATGTGATCGGTCAGAAGTTTTTCATAGAACAATCGCCATTGCCATATAACAGCGAATTTCTCGCCTGGATACAACAACAATACAAGAGCGGGCGAACACTTATCCTTGCAACAGCAAGCGATCAGCATATCGCCCAGCAAATAGCAGCCCAGCTCGGAATATTTAAAACCGTGATTGCAAGCACCCCCGCTGCATCAGTAACAGCATCGGGAAAAGCTCTTGTATTATGCAGAATGTTTGGAAGCGGAGGATTTTCATATGCGGGTAATTCGCATGCAGACCTCGCAGTATGGAATTGCGCAAAAAGCGCAGTGCTCGTTGATGCGCCATATCGAATATCAGCAAGCATTAAAAAAAATATCGTTATTGAAAAAATATTCACAACCAATAATTCGCCAACAGCCCGCATCATCGCACAAACAATGCGTATTCATCAGTGGGTAAAAAATACGCTGCTGTTCGTTCCTGCGCTTGCAGCCCACCAAATTACACAGCAAACAGTCGCACTCCATGCCTTACTTGGATTCATATCGTTTAGCCTGCTTGCATCTGCCGTATATATATTCAATGACATCACCGACATTCCTTCCGATAGAGCACATGCGACAAAACAGCATCGCCCTATCGCCTCTGGTACTATATCTCTGAAAAATGCCTTGCTCTTAGGCACATGGTGCGCAATCGCGAGTATTGTCATTGCAATAGCATTCCTTCCGAGCTCTTTTCTCGGCATCCTCGCGCTCTATCTCGGAATCAATATATGCTATTCGCTGGGCGCAAAAAGGATCGCATATCTCGACATCGTCATTCTTGCAGGCTTATACGTACTGCGCATTTTTGCAGGAAGTTTTGCAACAGGAATTGCCACTTCAAAATGGCTATTTATATGGACGCTATTCTTTTTCTTAAGCTTAGCAATCGTAAAGCGAATTATTGAACTCATACAACTTGGCGCTGACACAACAAGGGCCCATGGCCGCGGGTACCAGAAAAACGACCAGAAATTTCTCAGCTACGCCGGAATGGCTGCTGCAGTATGTTCTAGCATTGTTCTTGGCCTCTATATTAGAAGCAGTACAATTTTTACCCTATACACCAACCCGTCAATATTATGGGGAATTGTTATTGTTGTAAGCGCCTGGCTTGCGCGCATTTGGAAGCTGGCGCTGCGAGGCGCCCTTCCGTCTGACCCCGTACTATTCGCAGCCAAAGATCCGCTCAGCTACGCTGCAGTAGGCGCCGTTATCGCAATAATGCTGCTTGCTTCTTAGCAATAACTGATCGATACAGCTCTTCGTATAACGCGATAGTATGCGCAATGGCGTGCGGTTCAATTGCCGTCCTGCTTGCCTTGCCGAACTGTGCACGCTTATCCGGGTCTGTAGCAATTTCCCTCATTGCATTTGCAAGAGCGTCAATATCCCCCGGAGCAACAAGCCTGCCATTTTCCCCATCATGGATTAAATCCGGAAGCGCGGCCGCATCAACGCCAATCACGGGCAAAGAACTGGACATCGCCTCCATCGTTGCAATGCTTTGCAACTCTGCCGTACTGGCAATCACGAAACAGTCAGCGGCGGAATACAGCTCGGGCAAATCGTCATCTGCCACATATCCTAAAAAGAATACATCTTGAGCAACGCGAAGCTCTACGGCAAGAGTTTTGAGCTCCTCGAAAAGCACCCCTTTCCCCCCAAAAACCAAGCACATCGGAGTATCTTTACGCGCATGGGCAAACGCTCGGATTATTTGGTCAACGTGCTTTTCTTCATCAAGCCGGCCAACAAATAGAAACCTCGGAACATCCGGAAGATTCCATTTTTTTCCTGAAACAAGCCGATCGCCTGCCACAAATTTTTCCAAATCAATTCCGCACGATATCGGCAAAATATCTTTTTCAAATCCCGCCTCATAAAGCAATCGCGCGGCAATTTTTGTAGGAGTTGTTACGGCATCCATGCGCGAAAATGCTTTGCAGCATTGCTTCCACGTCCATTGCTTTGCCAAGTCTTCCCATTGCTCGGGCAAATGCAGGTAATGGGTTAAGTTGTCGGGCATAAAATGATTTGTTCCCACTATGGGAATATTTTTTGATTCCTCGGAATCCATTGCTGCGGCAGAAATCGGAAAATGCCCCTGCACATGAATAACGTCCGGCCTCTCTTCATGCAGAATTTGATCAATGCGCCATTGAATAAGCTTCGGAATACATGCGCGGAATCCCATAGCCGGAATGAGCGGAATAGACCCTATTCCATAAATCTTCGCCCCGTCTAATTCATATTCTTCGTCCCAAAATCCTCTCGACGGCGCAATAATAGTTGCGGTATGCCCGCGAGCAATAAGCCCCTTTACTAAACGCTGGGTAAAAATCGAGTTTCCATTCACATGCGGAAAATAGGTGTCAGTTGCGACGAGTATGTGCACGCGAAAATAGTACAACTGCTACACGGCGGAGTCAATCGCTTGCTGAAACGCCTGATATGGCTGCGCACCGATAATTGGAGTTTCTTTACCATCTTTCCCAATCAGAATAAAGAATGGGGTGCCGATCGGATTCCCCGTTGCGCTCATCACCTGATTCAACGAACCAAACTCTGCGTTGTCTGCATCTATAACGTCCTTATATGCTATATCCTTCACGCACGCTTCAAACGCAGGGATATCTGCAACTCCAGAGTCTTTTGCATACTTCGGCAAATCCTCCAAGTTCAACCCGTCGTTTGATGGAGTATTAGCAAAAATAGTTTCTATGAACTCCAAAAATTTCCCTTGCGCACTGGCGCATTCAGCAGCATTTGCTTCTGCTGGGCCTTTTTGGTGAACAAATGCGTGCCGGTATACAACGCGCACCTTGCCTGCATAATCCTGCAATATCTTCGTAAGAGTTGGGTGAACATTTTTACAGAATGGGCACTCTAAATCAGAATACTGCACAAGCGTCACTGGCGCATTTTTGTCTCCCCAAATATGATCAGCATCAGATATGGCGCGAATGTCAAAATGTTCTGGAGGAGGCCCGGGAGTCTGCCGCTGCGCAACGGCTCCAGGCAGACCGGAGGGAGCAGGAACCTGCACGGGGCCTATTCGCGAGAAGGCAACAGCCCCGGCGATAATCACCCCGGCGATAATAATCGCCATCGGTATAGACATTTGTTTCGGGGCAGACGGCATCATATAGTAAAGAGCCTACGCGATCTCCAACAACTGCGCAAGGCGCGGCTGATTGAATCCGATTACAATTTCTCCATCAATATCGATAACAGGAACACCCATCTGCTTTGACTTCTCCAGCATTTCGTTTCGCGCAGCAGGGTCGCCGGCAACATCCTTTTCTGTGTACGCAACGTTGTTCTGTGTAAAATAGTCTTTCGTTGCCCTGCACCATCCGCATGAAGGAGTTGAGTAGATTGTGACGTTTTTCATAGTATTTGTTTAATAATAACCAATGTATTGTACAAAAAAAATAAGCCTCGCGCAATATAGATTGCACGAGACGAGACGAGGGTGTTAAAATAACCCCATGAAGAAAGATAACCAAAAAACGGTAACGCATGCCGAGTTCCATGAGGGCATGCAGATGATTGCAAACGCGTTTGAAAAAGTGGTAACAAAAGACGAGCTGAAAAATACTTTAAAAAATTATCCGACTAAGCAGGATCTTAAAAAAGCCTTGGAACCATACGCAACGAAAGCAGATTTAAAAGAAGTAAAAATTGAGATGAAACATATGGTCGATGATGCTGTAGAGCGAATCGTGCATGAAAATCAAAAGATGATAAAACCATTACACGAGCGAGTAACAAGATTAGAACAGCATGGTCATCGTATTTGATATCGGCGGGACGAATACGAGAATTGCGTATTCAAAAGACGGTAAAACATTAAGTGAACCCGTCATATATCCAACGCCAGAACATTTTGATGCAGGAGTAAGCCAGTTTGTTGCAACGGTAAAGAAACTATCTGGCGGCGAAAAAATTATGACAATTGCAGGCGGAATTCCCGGCCCAATGGACGCCGAAAAAACCATGCTTCTAAAAGCGCCTAATCTGAAAAACTGGAATAATAAGCCCCTAAAAAATATTCTGGAAAAAGAACTTGGTGCGCCTGTGTTTTTAGAAAATGACACTGCTATGTGGGGCATCGGCGAGGCGCTGCATGGCGCAGGAAAGGATTTTGAAATTGTTGTATATATGACCGTAAGCACGGGTGTCGGCGGAACTCGAATCGTCAACGGAGCCATAGATACAAGCGCGCAAGGTTTTGAACCGGGACATCAAATCATAAATCCCGACGGCCCAGAGTGCGGATGCGGAGGCAAAGGGCACTTGGAAGCATACATTTCTGGCACTGCATTGCAGAATAAATTCGGCAAACCGCCAAAAGAAATAAAAGATCCTGCAATATGGGACGAGGAGGCAAAGTATTTGGCAATCGGATTGTTAAATACATCTGTATTCTGGTCGCCGCACTGCATCGTATTAGGCGGGTCCATGATGAAAGATATTCCAATTGCAAAAGTAGCATCATATATGCAATCAATGAACCATATCTTGTCCGCGCTCCCAGAATTAAAGCTGGCACAGCTCAAAGACACTGGCGGACTTATAGGATCGCTCTCAATCGCATGGTATAATTCCCGACATGGATCTGTCGATCGTCGTACCAGCTTTCAAGCAAGCTAAGACAATCCGCAGCGACCTGCGCGCGCTTACGAAGTTTTTGCAAACTCTTCACGGTACGAAAGAAATCATCGTTGTTGTTGATGGTAATAGCGATGGAACCGCAGAACTGATTGCACAAGACGAACAATTATCGCACGTCCGCATTACATCGCTCGAAAAAAATCATGGAAAAGGATACGCGCTCAAGACAGGGCTTGCGCAGGCGACTGGCAATATCATCGGATTTATTGATGCGGGAGGCGATATCGAATATTCGTGCTTAAGCCTCATGGTCAACATTATGCAATTTTCAGGAGCTGACATCGTCATCGGGTCAAAGCGCCACCCCCTTTCTCAAGTACGATACCCGCTTATTCGCCATATCTACAGTTTCAGCTATCAGCTTTTAAATCGCATTCTCTTTCGTCTCAATGTTCGAGACACGCAAGTTGGAGTAAAGCTATTTCGAAGAGAAGTGCTGGAAACCATTCTCCCGCACATTAAAATTAATCGCTTTGCGTTTGACTTGGAGCTTCTTGTACAGGCACGGGCGTTCGGATATACGCACATTATCGAATCTCCAGTACGCATCACCCACCGATTTAACAGCACAATTAGTTTTTCTGTAGTGCTAGAAACCCTTAAAGACACGATTGTATTGTTTCGCCGCATAGATCAAAAAACGAGAAACATACAGCCGTCTCCCGGAATATCCATGACTCTTCTTGCAACCAAAACAACGCAGCAAGCAAAAGAATATAGCAGACAATAGATTTGCCGATGAAACTGCTAGCCTTTCTTGCAACGGGGCTCTTAATCACCTTTCCGTGGTTTGCTCGCCCGGGATACCTTTTTCTTCTTGACTGGAGCGGCGCGCCGCATGTCCCATTATCGCTCAACCCGACCGGAGGTATTGCTGGCGTGTTGCCCAATATCCTTTGGCACGAACTTTCTTTTGCAAGCAGTTCCGACTTCGCACAAAAAGCATTAATCCTCCTTATTCTCGTACTTGCCGGAATAACGACAGCAATGCTCGTGCAGCAGTTACTTGCTAAACTAGTACAGCCCAACACAAATCAAGGCATTGCAATAATGTGCGGAATATTCGCAATGACAAACCCTTTCGTATTTAATCGTATTGAAATGGGTCATATCAACCTGCTTTTTGCCTATGCCTTAGTGCCGCTAGCAGTTCTGCTAACGCTGCGATTTTTCACCACTCCCTCCATAGGGTCGGCACTCCGTGCAAGCATAGCTGCATGCGGCACAATTTTAATGAGCATCCACCATATCGTATTACTTCCCCTTATTCTCGTATTTTTTGTATGGCATCACCAGCGTGCCCGTAAAATATCTCTGCAGCACTACGCATTCTTTATCGGACCATTCCTTGTAACAATACTTATTATAGCGCTCATCTTATTTAACGCTCCTGAATCTTCCATAAAACATCTGGGCATTGCAGACACTGCACTCTTCGCCCCACAACCCCAGTGCACATCCAATATTATCGCCGATACCGCATTACTCGTAGCGCAATGGCGAAACCCTCGCGCAGTACCGCTTCCATGCGCACATGCCACGCTCTTTCATGCTACATGGAGCGCTTTGATCATCGTTATGCTTATAGGAGCATGGCACAATAAGAAGCTCGCTCTCGGCGCTGTTGCGTTTATTGCTCTAACAGTTACTCCTTTCGCTTCTGCGATGCGCGATAGCGCAAAATATATTGCAGACTTGGCACTCATCGAGAGCGTATTGCTAGCGTACGGCTGCGCATATATCTATATAAGAACAAAAAACAAAATCATTCTCATTGCCGGATTATTCGTTGTTCTTCTCGCAGGCTCTCCTATGTTTTGGGGTTTATCCAATACGATTATTCCCAGAAACTACCCCGCAAGCTGGCATGCATGGGAAGAGCAATTAGCGCAGCTCCCTGAAAAACCAGTTGTTCTTTTCTTGCCATGGCATTTATACCTACCATTTGATTTTACGAACCAAACGGTTATTGCGAATCCCGCACAGCAGTTTTTTACTCATGCGTCCGTTATACAAGGAGATAATCTTGAAATGCGGCAAAAAGATAATTTCATTGCAACGCAATCAGCCTCTCAAGCATCTCAAGATATTGCACGCGCGCTTGCGCTGCGCAGTACTCCGGATTTTCCCCCTACATTTCGCACGCTCCTTACAACCCAGCACATTACCTATATTGCTTTATCTCATGGATCTCCCGAGGAGTTGCAGTATCGCAACTTGTTTGCATCGCTCCCCTTCCTGCGCCAGATATCAGACGCCCCGGGCCTCACTGTGTGGCAAGTTGAAGAATAGCCAATTTTACGCCAAGCTAATACTATGCAGCTCTCTGGCAAGCGAATCTTATTTTTGAATTGGAAAGACATTCACAACCCATCTGCGGGAGGGGCAGAAGTGCTTACTGATGCCCTAGCCAGCCACTTAGCCGAAGAAAACGAAGTGCTGTATATCACATCTTCATTTCCGAATGCACCCAAAATAGAAACAATAAACGGCTACACCGTTATTCGCGCAGGCAATATAGCAACATGCATGATTCACGCATTTTTTACACATGATAAATTACAACGAGAGAGAAAATTCGACCTTATTATCGACCAAGTGCATGGTGTGCCCTTTTTCTCTCTTTTCTATACAAATCACCCCCGTATCCTCACGCTTATTCACGAAGTTGCCGGGGATCTATGGAGCACTGTTTTCCCGCGCGCATTTGGAAAGCATGTAGATGCATTTTGGTTATGGCTATATAAGAAACAGCAGTTTATTACCGTGTCGCAATCAACAAAACAAGAACTTATGCTTCACCGCATCCCAGAGTCGCATATTCATATCATCCCGAACTTCTGCGATTTACAACTTTCAACTATCCCAGAAAAAACTTCGCCGTTTACTCTAATAGTTTTGGGCCGCATTGCTCCGGGTAAAAGAATTGAGCATGCCATCGAAGCGTTTCGCATACTTAAAAAAACTATCCCAGAAGTTCACTTGATCATCATAGGCAAAAGCGAAAAAAAATATGACGCATATAACAACATTATTCAAAATCTCGCTGACCAAAGTCCAGACATCACGATTATTCGCAATGCAAATGATCAGGAAAAAACCAATTGGCTCAAACAATCACATATCCTCCTTATGCCATCAAAAAAAGAGGGATATGGCATTGCAATTTTAGAAGCCGCAGCATGCGGAACACCCGCTATAGGATACAATGTTGCCGGCATACGCGATGCGATTATTGACGGAGAAACAGGGTTGCTTGCAAAAGAAGAGTTGCCCGAGCAGCTCGCAAAGGCATCGCTTATGCTTCTGCAAAATTCCTCGCAATATGCAGCTATGAAAAGCGCCGCATTTCTTCATGCACAACAATACACCGCCGAGCATACTTTGCTATCATTTGAAATAGCGCTTGCTCCGATACTATGACCCCTCTTGTATCGGTAATCATTCCTACGAAAAATTCTGCCCGCACGATAGGCGCATGCATCGCATCAATCCAGCGGCAAACGTACAGCAACACGGAAATTATCCTCGTTGATAACGAATCAACTGATGACACGCGTGCTATCGGGGAAAAAATGCATGTGAGCGTATTGCAAGCGGGCGATGAACGGTCTGCTCAAAGAAATGCTGGAGCAAAACAATCCCGGGGCGCTTATGTATTATTTATTGATTCCGATATGGAGCTAACGCCTTCGGTTATAGAAGAGTGCGTGCAAATTATGGAAACAAGCGCCCATATACAAGCAATTACGATTCTGGAAGAATCTTTCGGGACCACGTTTTGGGCAGACTGCAAGCAATTCGAACGGTCATGCTATGATGCGACGCCATGGCTTCATTCCGCGCGCTTTATGCGCAGGGAATTATTTGCTGCATTGTTTGGATACCGAGAAGATTTGATAGGCGCGGAAGATTTTGATATGCAGAAGCGCATCCTTGGATACTGCGGGGCAAAATCGATTTCGCGCACATCAGCAAAAATCCGACACAACGAAGGAGCGCTTACTCTTCGCGGACTCCTGAAAAAAAAATATTATTACGGACAAAACATGGATCGATACGTCCAAAACAAAACAACGACAGCATACGCTCTCAAGCAAGCAAACCCATTGCATCGCTTGCGCTTCTTTTTTGGCCGTCCTGATATGATTCGCAAACACCCGATTATTTTTCTGGGAACCTGTTTTATGAAGATTATGGAGTTTTTCGCGCTCGGACTAGGATATATATCAAAACACGTGTAAATAAAGTGTATATGCCTCATCCATTCCTGCAACTTGCCATACAGTCTTTCAAACTGGATATGCAATGGGTTGCTACGCCGAATATTCCTGAAAAATATGTTTTTTTGTTGAAAAAATATATATTCCTCATCTTCTATCCGCTTTTTTGGAACTCGAACGCAAAAGCATATCGCATTTCGTTATGGGACCGTAAGATTTTCTTAGAAAATAGGGAGAATCTGGGATTGATCCAAAGCGTATTTGTGCATAATCATCAGCTCAAAAAAATCGTGCCCGCGCATGGAGTAATTAT
Source organism: Candidatus Andersenbacteria bacterium RIFCSPHIGHO2_12_FULL_45_11b (assembly GCA_001817115.1). GTDB lineage: Bacteria > Patescibacteriota > Andersenbacteria > UBA10190 > UBA10190 > HO2-45-11b. Next base: position 6,336 of record MHHS01000035.1, on the reverse strand, counting down.
TGATATTGGAGCGCATACTGGGGAATTTGCGCTCTTCTGCGATATATATTTGCGAGCGAAGACCGTATACAGCTTTGAGCCGGTTGCAAAATCATATGCATTGCTTGCACAAAACAAGAAAGATCACACATACCACATGGCAATCAGCACGAAGCCGAACCTGGTGATGCATATCCCAAAACATACCGCAATGACTTCTCCTTTCCCTGTTCCAGGCGAAAGCACGCAAGAGCGCACCGCATGCACAACGCTAGATGCCATGCCAGAGATACGCTCCATCTCCTCTATAGACCTGCTAAAAATAGACGTTGAGGGCATGGAATACGACGTGCTCGCTGCCAGTACGCAAACCTTGCAGAAATCACAACACATACTGCTAGAGATGAGCGTAAACCGCCCATCATCAAAACCAGCACTTGAAACTCTTTCGTATCTTGCAACAATTATCCCCGGCATTGCTTTAACTCATATCGGCCAAATTTTTCAAGACAACACAAAAGTTATCGCAGCAGACATGGTATTTCATAGGCCAAAATAACGAAGAATGCTATACTGAGGGGATGAAGATGGCAAAACAGACACCTCTTGTTTCAGTTGTTATTGTGAATTGGAACGGCGAAGATTTGCTTCCAACATGCATCCAATCGGTTGTTGATCAGCAGTATAGTTCAATTGAAATTATCGTTGTCGACAACGCCTCTACTGACTCGAGCGTTCAAGCCATTGCCCGCAATTTTCCCAATGTTACAGTAATTCAAAATTCCTTCAACGCCGGGTTTGCGCAAGGCTGCAATAGGGGTGCAGAAATTGCCCGCGGCGAATTCATTCTTTTTCTTAATACAGACGCATGGCTTGAAACAGATTTTTTTGCGCCGATTATTGAACGATTCCAAACCGATCCCAGTATCGCCGCAATTACTCCGAAACTTCTGCGCGCAGACGATCCTGCAAGGCTGGATAGCTGCGGAAGCCTATGGAGCGTATCGACTTGGCTTTATCATTTCGGATACGGAAAAGATGCCGCAGAAGAAATATATAACGTGCCGCAACTATTTTTTGCGTTAAAAGGCGCGGTGCTCATGATAAGAACCAGCTCCTTCCGAGGCGTGGGCGGGTTCGACAATGATTTTTGGTGCTACTACGAAGAAACAGACCTCTGCCATCGCCTATGGCTTGCCGGCTATACGTGCATGTACTATCCGAAATCCACTGCATACCATCAGGGCGCTGCAACTGCAAAAAAAGTAAACAATGCTTTTATACATTATCATAATTTCAAAAATCAGCTGCAAAGTTTTATCAAAAACTTTTCTTTACTGAATCTTTCATGGATACTCCCAACCCACATATTGCTTATGGTTTTTCTGAGCGCTGCATGGGCAATGCAAGGAAAAATTCAGCATGCGCTAAGCGGATATAGGGCAATAGGTTGGACAATGCAGCACCTACGCGCAATCTTGAAAAAAAGGAATGCAACACAAAAAATGCGGCGCATTCCTGATCATGCATACCTTCCCCTTGTTACATCAACGCCTTCGCCAAGCTTCTACATTCATGCAGTAATTCCAAAAGTCTCATATGCTGACCAGTAAAACGCCTATTCTACTCCTTCGCTTCTGCGCAGTAATAGCCCTTGTAGCATTGCCGTATTATCTTTTTGCCCCTCATCAGTTTATCGGCGGAGATGATAGCCGCTTTTTTATGGTTATGCCAAAACCGTTTCTGCAGAACATTGCTCCCTATTCTTGGTTTCACCTATCCGGTTTCGGACGCAGCAATCCAAATCAGTTTTTTCTCCCCCTAACCGCGATACTATCCCTTGCACAAACGATAGTGCCGCTTCCAACCATCGTTTCCTATGCAACATTTTCGGCGGCATTTATTTTAGGATTTTTATCGTTCGAGAAACTTCTTCGCGCACTTTTGCCCAAAGGCGAATCTGCCATACCCCTAGTAGCAAGCTTACTGTACATCTTGAGTCCAATTATGATTATTGGACAATGGAACAACTTTTTGAATGCTTCCTGGCTCATAGGCCTCGTTCCTGCATTGGCATATTTCTATATACAATACATGCGTTCCAAAAAAATTCGATACGTATTATGGGGCTGCCTTGCTGCTATCGCCCTTTCCGTTGGAATGGCCTCTGTTCCATGGTTTCTTGGGTATCTGCTCCCAGCGCTATTCTGCGCTCCCATCGTAATAATATTGCATAGAAAAACAATCATGAATGTTTCTTTTTGGGCCCGAAGCGCCTTCTTCGCGCTGTGCATCATACTCAGCCAAAGCTTCTGGATCATGCCGCTAGCCGTCGATATTATTACTCCTTCCCCTAACGGCGTCTGGTCGGGAATATCGCAGACAATATTCCAAGACAGTTTTGCAGTAACTATTAACGCTACTGCGATAGGGAATATCGCATATCCGATGCTCAACCTCTTTCACAGAGAACTTGTAAGCACGTTCAACTGGCCTCAATTATCCGTATTCACACATTTTTATGACTTCACAATGTGGGTTAACGTTCTGATCCCAATCGCATTTATTCTCGCGCTGGCAAAAAGCAAAAAAAGCCTTGCCGCAACAGAGCTTCCCCGTTTTCTCACACTTACGACAATGTATGCTGTCGCATTGTTTCTTTTTACAGTCAATATAGGCATCCTCAAACCCCTCTTCCTTTCCTTGGGCGCCATCCCCGGCTGGGTCATGTTTCGCAATAGCTTCGATAAGTTCGCGCCTGGATATGTGTTTTACTTTAGTATCAGTATCGCTTTCAGCCTGCTGATCATAAAGCGAGCATACCCAAAATATAAAATTCCAATCCTTCTTGCAGCAGCGATTATTGTTGCAATAAACGCGCTGCCGATAAAACAGCTCATTAATCATCCGCTGTGGTCAACGGAACACGTGCAGACAGTTACAAAAATCCCCGCTGAATACACCAGTTTTATGCAAGACGTTGCACGCACAGTTCCTGCCACATCCAACATCCTCACGCTTCCTCTTAATAACGCGGGGTATAGCTTGGTCGCCACTCCGGGCACCAGTCGCGCATATGTAGGAAGATCGCTCGTAGAACCGTTCGCAAATCGCTACGACTATAGCGGATTTTTATCTTTCCCTTACGAATACGAACAAGCCATCAGAGCTGCTGTTGCAAACGAAGACTATCAGTCGCTCTATAATATTTTCAAGCAATTCAATATCGATTACATCATTACCACGCAAAACATCCCTGAAGAGCTGCAAAAATCTTACCTCTTCGAACTTCCGCTCTTGGAGATCCAGCAAGACAGCTCATTTATCAATGCGCTCAGCAATGAAGCGCTGCTAGAAAGCGCGCAAGGAAATTTTACGTTATACCGTCTCAAAGGAAGCAGTGAAAATACGCTTATAACAATCCCGGAGCAAATAGTATCCATTCCACAAAAAGAAGATGCTGCCAGCAATACAATCTCGGCGCTTCTCCCGATTTTACGGCCGGGCTTAGCAATAATACCAGACGACCAAATTAAAAATTTTTCCCATGTTTCCCAATTATTCATGCCGCAAAAAGCATCGGAAATAACTCTGTCTCCGGGAACATACGCGCTTCCGCTCATCAGCTCCAGTCACTCCCTGAATTTCGAACAAGACACGAACACGCTCAGCCAGACGGCAACGCTTGATTACACCCTCGATCAACAGCCATACAGCTACACAGCTTCACAGGCACTTTTTCCTTCCATAACGAAAGATAATATCGTGCAAATAAATGACATATTTTATACCCCTGGCGACATCCAGAACATTGCGGCATTAAACGGAGATGTAGTGAACTTATTGCAGAAAGAAAATAATAGCCTTATACCAGACACATCATATTTAGCAAAGGAGTGGTCGCAAGGAGACTGCAATGCGCATACGAACGACCCCTCAGTTACATTTACCCAGGAAACGGAAGGCCTGATCCTGGAGGCGACAGACAATCATAATGCTTGTCTGTATAAAACAATCGCATTGCAAGAACAATCGCCGTATGTATTTTCTTTCAGTTATAAAAGCAACAATAAATCGGCTAAGGTGTTTATGCAAAATGGCGATACGATTCTTCCCATTCCAGACAGCATCTCCGATAACCAGTGGCATCGTATAGAAATTCCATTCATTGCGAACGCTAGCGCAACCATCTACCTGTATTCTGGAACCGCCGCAGATAACGCAGACACAACATATACGAACGTCGAGCTTACTCCATACAAAAAAGTGCAAAGTATTGTATTGCATAACCTCATCGCTCATACAAAAACAATCTCTGTCGACACGCCAACATCTTTTTCCTTCTCTCCGGAGAAAAAAACACCCATGCAGCTCCCCCCGCTTTCCCAATGGGCCACCGGAGACTGCAGAGCAATAGATGAAAAGCATGCAGTCTTTTTCTCTCATGAGGATGACGCTCCTATAACACTCAAAGCTATTGATGGGCACAGCGCCTGCATATATGCAAAAGTAGACATTACACATAATACCGCTTATACCTTCGTAATTAATGCGCGATCGGTGCAAAATCAGCACATTCCGTTCTATGTTCAGTTCGATACCGATAAAGACAACGTAAAACAAGCACTCGATACAACTGCGCAAACATGGCAATCTGCAACAGTTGATTTTCAAACGCCAAAAGAAGCAACGCAAGCAATAATTTACCTGTATTCGGGAAAGGATGAGAACGCTGACACAGAAGTTGCCTACCAAGAACCTTCTCTTGATTCATATCCACTACCCGATATGCAGCCCTATTTATATAAAGAACCAGAAGATAAAACATCAACTCCTTCCCTCGCATCAATCACAAGCGAAAAAATATCTCCAATAGCATATCGAGTACATCTCAGCCATATGCCTAAACAAGCGCTTATGCAGTTCAAGGAACCATTTCACACTGGCTGGAATATTTACTCCCAGCAAACATACCATTGGTACACGCCTTTGCTTCCGCACTTCCGCAACGCCCCTCACTTCCCTATAAACAGCGCGGCCAGTGGCTGGGTACTCAACGCCCAAGATATCTGCGCAGCTGCCCAGTGCGAAGGCGATGACGAAGAGTACTCTGCAACAATCCTCCTCGTATTTACTCCGCAAAAATGGTTTTACATAGGAAGCATGATGACTCTTCTCACCCTTATTGGCTTATCCGCCCTCCTCGTCAAAGACAAATACTATGCTCGATAAGCTTCTGCGCATCGCATCTATTATCTGCCTTGCTCTTATGAGCATCTGTTTTGGAGCAACCTTGCTTGCTCTGCAAGGACAATGGTCTTCTGCATATTTTATTTTTGGAGCAATTGCCTACTACGCACTCGTCGCATACTTGTGTTGCGAAATAGTGCAAACACTATGGAGCAAATCGTAAATCGTATCATAGCGCTTGCCGTATGTAAGATAGCGCGCGCGGAATCATATATAACGACCCAGCAATTACAATAACTCCGTTTCGCCCTGCAAGCTCAATCCCGCGCGCCACTGCCTGGCCGACATCATTTTGTATTTCCACATCTTGATGCACTGCTCGTATCTGCGCCGCGAGCACGCTAGAATCTTCGGGCATATATTCCCCTTGCGTAACAATGATTTTCCGAAACCGAGGCATCACATACTCAAGCATATCAGAAATATCCTTTCTTTTTTTTGCAGCAAAAATCAATATATCGCACGAAGGAATGGTTTGCAAAAAGTCAGCAAGCACATGCGCTCCATCCGCATTATGAGCTCCGTCTACAATAATAAGCGGGGATTTCGACACCACTTGCATTCGCCCTTCCCACCTCACCTTTGCGATACCGGCACTAATAGCTTCGCGGCGAACCTCCCCTAACCCCTCCTTCGTAAGGAGGGGAATCGCTACCAAAACGGTCTCCAAATTTTTTACTTGATGCGCACCGAGCAGCGGAAGATGAATACAATACAACGACGAACCTCCCCTAACCCCTCCTTCGTAAGGAGGGGAATACGGTGTCGCCCCCTCCCCCTTACGAAGGGGGAGTTGGAGGGGGTTAGTGCGTTCTATTAGCCCAATCTCAACTTTCTGCCCGCCCAAATCAGCAGACAATATTTTTGTATCCACAACATCCTGCGCGCGAATCACGCGCGTATGTTTTGTCTGCGCAACATCCTCGAATATTTGCAAAATAGCAGGATCTTCTTCTCGCGTCACTACCGGCACGCCTTCTTTTATAATTCCTGCTTTTTCTTGAGCGATTGCCTGCTTTGTTGTACCAAGAAACTCCATATGATCTAGCCCAACATTCGTAATCACAGAAAGCATTGGAATAATCACGTTTGTTGCATCCCATGCTC
>MHHS01000034.1 GCA_001817115.1 Candidatus Andersenbacteria bacterium RIFCSPHIGHO2_12_FULL_45_11b | reverse complement strand
ATCCATCAAACGAGGCTTGTCTGGTTTTGCGTACAGCACATATCGATCAACAACGATATCAACAGAATGCCGCTTTTGCTTATCAAGCGCAGTATCCTCCGCTTCTTCAATGGTATACACCGACCCATCGATGCGAACGCGCGAATATCCTGCAGTACGCGCTTCTTTCACAGCCGCCCTGCCGTCCCCTTTTCTATCTCGGATAACGGGAGCTAGAATGAGCAGCTTGGAACCCGCAGGAAATGACAGCACCGCAGCAGACATTTCTTTAATCGTCTGCCGAGCAATCACCTTTCCGCAGTTCGGACAGTGCGGAATACCCGTTCTGGAATACAGCAGCCGCAGATAATCATATATTTCCGTCACCGTACCCACTGTAGACCGAGGATTCTTCGTCGTAGATTTTTGGTCGATAGAAATCGCGGGTGAAAGCCCGTCGATCTGATCCACATCCGGCTTATCCATTAACCCTAAAAACTGGCGGGCATATGCGGAAAGCGATTCTACATATCGGCGCTGTCCTTCTGCATATAGCGTATCGAATGCCAACGAAGATTTCCCCGACCCAGACAGCCCTGTCAACACCACAAGCTTATCCCGCGGAATAGTAATTGTTATATCTTTGAGGTTATGCACCCGTGCGCCTTTGATTACAATATTTTCACTCGCCATAAAGGAGAAGTATATACACGATTTGCCAAAAAGAAAAGCGCAGTATGAGAAGCACCCCATCTGCGCTATAGTTCACCGCCTTTCAGCATATCCTCCCTTAGCCAGCCGGCTGCGAAATTGGACTTACTTGAGCTTCTGCATTTTTCCCCGCACATTCTTCGCATTGATGCGCTTCCACAGTCACCGTGTACATTGCCCGATATCGAGTAAGGTTCCCATGTGCTGGCGTCGAGTAACTTCCATCATCCTTCTGGAAAGAAAGACGCAAACAAGTCGGGCATTGCCTAATCGTAAGAGCAGATTGCATGGCGCTCCCTTTCTGTTATGCCCATTCATTATTACTGGTAAAGAACATCTCTACCTACTTGGTTTATTATACTCCTATTATCAGATATTGTCAATATATTTTCTATAAAATAAGCCGTATAGTGGCCCTATGGATGAAAATGGCCTAAAAACACGTATTTCCGCTCTGCCTACAACCCCCGGTATCTATATATATAAAAATAAGAATGGCGATATTCTGTATGTAGGAAAAGCAAAAAATCTTCGCTCGCGCGTACGGTCGTACTTTGTAAAACGCGCAGATTTGGGACCCATGAAAGAAAAAATGATCACGCTCATCACTGATATGGAGAGTATTGCAACGGATACGGAACTAGAAGCGCTGGTATTGGAAGCAAGTCTCATACGAAAACATCAGCCACCTTATAATGTTCTGTTGCGGGATGATAAATATTATTTATTTATTAAAATCACAAAAGATATTCCTGCGCGCATTTTTCCCGTACGGAAAATCGTCCAAGACGGATCAAAATACTTCGGACCATATTCTTCCGCATCATCTGTGCGCACCACGCTCAAGCTGCTTCGCAGAATTTTCCCGTTCCGAGAAGAGAAAGACCGCCCGCGGGATATCATTTTTCCGCATGTGCTGTTCGGGCGTCATGCCGGACTTGATCCGGCATCCACGTGGACCCCGGGTCAAGCCCGGGGTGACAACTCGGCAACTACAAATATTATCCGCTTCCTTAGCGGCAAACGCCAAGAAATTATCAGAACGCTTGAAGCGGGCATTGCCAGCGCATCAAAGAATCTGCAATACGAACAGGCAGCTCTATTTCGCGATCAGCTGCGCGGAATCGAACGGCTGGAGGGATCGCAAAAAGTATACCTGCCGAACAAAGAATCGTTTGATGTTATCAGCATGAGCCAGGCAAAAAACCAGAGCGCTGGGAACGTACTGCAAATCCGGGAAGGAAAGCTTATCGGCAAGCAGACATTTTTGCTCCGGCACCGATCAGGAACAGAAATACAAGAGACTCTTCGCCAATTCATCATGCAATACTACAGCGTTGCACAAGATGTGCCGAAAAAGATTTACATACCAATATCTCTACCCGATAGCCCTTTATTAATGCAATGGATGGTGCGGGGAAAGGATCAAGAAGTCGAATTCGTCGTTCCCATACGCGGTGTAAAAAAACAGCTCCTTGCAATGGGGGAGCTTAATGCAAAAAATTTGTTGCAGGAAGAACAGGCAGAGACCCATACAAAACAGGCATCGAGAGCAGCGCTTGATGTTCTGCTGCAAGCAGTCAATGTTCAGCCGCCCACTGCTCTGCAAATCTCGCAAGGCAAAACATTCAGAGTGGAGACATACGACATTTCAAATATTCAAGGCACGCTCGCGACGGCGTCCATGATCGTATTTATTGACGGCGTGCCCGCAAAAGACCAGTACAGAAAATTCAAAATCAAATACCAAACACCAGGTGTTGACGGTAAAACACCTGGTGTTTACGCAGTGAAACCTGATGATTTCGCCATGCTCGAAGAGGCTCTTACTAGAAGATTGGCAAGAACACAGTGGCCAATGCCCGATCTTATTATTATCGATGGAGGAAAAGGTCAGTTATCATCTGCGCGAAAAGCCGTTCGACTCGCTGCGCTCGCTCACGGTAAACCCTACACAGAGATTCCTATAATATCTATTGCAAAAAGAGAAGAAGAACTCTTTCTACCTAATAATCCGACTCCTGTGTTGCTTCCCTACAATTCCCCAGCCCTCCATTTAATTCAACGCATGCGCGATGAAGCGCATCGGTTCACCATCACGTATCACCGTTCTTTGCGAAGCAAAGAGCAAACGAAATCCGCACTAGACGATATTTCCGGCATCGGCCCCAAAACAAAAAAAGCATTGCTGCAAAAATTTGGTTCTGTTTCCGGCATCGAAAAAGCAACAGATAGCGAACTTATAGAAACAGTTGGAGAAAAGAAAATGAAATTATTGCGAGATTGGTTGTAATAATTGTCAAGTTGACCTGAAGAAGATTATTCCATACCGTACATAGCGAACCTATGATTTGGTTAAATATTCTTTTTGTTGTCATAACTGTTGCCATGGTAACTGCTATCTTGCTGCAAACAAGCTCAACGGGGCTTGGATCTGCCTTCGGAGGCGGCGCGGAAGGGATGCATGTTCGCCGAGGAAGCGAAAAGCGCCTGTTTCAGATAACTATCGTTCTTGCTATCAGCTTCTTCCTCGCCGCAATCGCCCACTTATTTATTCGGTAGCATGAAACGCTTTTTGGAGCGCATACAATACGCCCCCGTTGCAGCGGCGCTTCTTCTGCTCATAATTGCTGGTTTTACGCTTATCCACAAAGAAGACAAGCAAGCGCGCGATACGATTAGGAAGCATCACTTAGCAGACATTGAAACTGCGCTGGGACTTGCTAAAAGACAGCACGGGCAATTCCCCCCATACGATCAACTCACTTGGTGCGGAGTTATCAGCGATCCTACAAATAGCAGCGTCCAAGCTGCTATTGAAGTTCCTCTTCGCCAAGCAGTAGAAAAATATGAGAATCCCCAAAAACCATTTCCCGAAGATCCGAACAATCCTGTAAAAAATTACTATTACTGGAAACGAAGCCCGAGCATGTTTGAGCTGTATTCCGTACTAGAAGCAGCGCCCACAGGAGACAGGAACACTTTTTCATGTCCGACGGGATTACACACTGCATATGATTACGGTATTTCGTCAATATTGCGCGAAGGCGCCAATGGGTCAACAATAGAGAACTCACCTCTATGATGATCATTGACCGTGCGCGAATGTGGTGGAATACCATATATAGTCATATGTCTGGAAAAGAACGGGGATTCCTGCTGTTCTTCGGATCTGTGCTCTTTGTAGCCGTTCTACTCGGCATTACGGGATACATCCAGCACCACAGCACATACCTGCCCAAAGAGGGGGGAACATACACCGAGGGAGTCGTCGGCCAGCCAAGATATATCAACCCCATCCTTGCAAGCTCAAGCGACGCGGATAGCGATATTGCGCGGCTCGTGTACTCTTCTCTCTTTAAACTAGACTCTAATCTCACCCTACAGAACGATCTTGCGGAAAGCTATGAACTTTCCAAAGACAACAAAACATATACGGTGCGCATTAAACGCAACGTTCTATGGAGCGATGGAAAACCTCTTACAGCAGATGATGTCGTGTTTACCATTCAGAGCATTCAATCGAGCCAATATGCATCTCCGCTCGCGTCTTCATTTCAAGGAGTCCAAGTGCAAAAAGTTGACGACTACACGGTTTCCTTCAACCTCCAGCAGACTACCTATGCGCCATTTCTCTCCAACCTCACCGTGGGCATCGCACCAAAGCACGTATGGGAAAATATTCCTCCTAAAAGCGTCGGCTTAGCAGAACAAGAATTAAAGCCTGTAGGATCAGGCCCATACAAGTTCCAAGAACTAGTTACAAAGAAAAAAACAGGAGAAACAACATCAATCACCCTTACGCGCAACACATCCTATTACGGAAAACGGCCATTCATTAATACGGTCATTTTCGTTTTCTTCAATACGCACGACGAAGCAGTAGCTGCACTCACTTCCGGAAAAATAAATGGAATCGGCTACTTGCCTGTATCCCTTCTTACAACTATTCAGCATCGTCCTACGCTCCAAATCCACAAGCTCCTACTCCCCCAATATTTTGCTCTCTTCTTCAACGCATCAAAAAATCCTGCCTTAGGAGACGCCGGCGTGCGCGCAGCGCTTGCGCTTGCAACAGATCGAACGGCCATTATTCAAGATGCGCTTCAAGGAGAAGCAGAATTTATGGGAACACCAATCCCCTCCGGCACATTCGACTTTTCCGATATTAAAAATCCAGTATTCGATATCCAAAAAGCACAGCAGAACTTAGACGACGCAGGGTGGAAACTCAACCCTCAAGACGGCACGCGATCAAAAGACGGAAAGCAGCTGCACGTAACCATAACAACTACTGATTGGCCGGAATACATTAAAACGGCTGAATTAATTCAACGGCAATGGAAGCAGGCCGGCGTTCAGGTAGATATTACAAATGCAAGCACCGGCACCATCCAGCAAACCGTTGTAGCTCCTCGCGACTACGAAATTCTGTTGTACGGGGAAAACCTTGCAGCAGACCCGGATCCGTATTCATTCTGGCATTCCACGCAAATAAAAAGTCCGGGACTTAACTTATCGCTTCTGCAAGACAAAGATACAGACACCTATCTGGAACAGGCGCGAAAGGCAACAGACACATCACAACGCCGAGAAGCCCTCCATGCATTTGTACAGCGCTTCCTCGACATTAATCCTGCAATCATTTTATACCGCCCGCATTATCTTTTTGTAGCAAAAAATAATGTACAAGGCATTGGGGTGGAAAATGGGGCGCTTCCCTCAGATCGATTTAACGATATCGAACACTGGTATGTGGAAACAAAGCGTGTGTGGAATAAGTAGATTTCTCCCCCTTGGATAAGGGGGAGCAGGAGGGGGTAGCATGCGTCGTTACGACCCCACCCCGCCTCCCCTCATATGAGGGGAGGAAATAACCAAGATGACATCATCATCATTTCCAACTATCATTATCAACATATGAAAAACATTATTTTGCATCAGGGCGACCAAATTCGCCGCAGCCTGGAAATAAACAAAGATGTTCGCGTGGAAGGTGATTTTGATTCCATTTTATTGGCGGGCATGGGAGGAAGCGGGCATCCAGGCGATTTGCTCAATGCTCTGCATCTTACAAATGTTCCGCTTACTGTTCACAGAAGCTACGACTTGCCCCGCATATTCGGCAAAAATCCTCTTACAATCGTAAGTTCGTATTCAGGCAACACGGAAGAAGCGCTTTCCGCATACGAGGATGCTAAAAAAGAACATAAAAAGATTTTAGCTAACACATCTGGAGGCAAGTTACTTGAATGGGCAAAACAAGACAACGTCCCCATAACACTTATCGATTACCCGGGCATGCAGCCGCGCCACACCTTATTTGCAAGCTTCACCGGGCTTGCATGCGCGCTTGCGAACAGCGGGCTTGCACGAGATATTTCTGCCGACTTACTCAAGACCGCAGACTTGATCGACAGCGTCGCTGCAGAAACAGAAGTGCCGGCGAAAGCATTGGCGGACGCACTAGTAAAGAAAACTCCAGTATTTTATGCATCAGACGCATTAGCATTCGGCGCAAAGAATACAAAAATCCAGACAAATGAAAATAGCAAAACAGCAGCGTTCTGGAATGAATTTCCAGAATTAAATCATAACGAAATGGTCGGCATGACAAATCCGCAAGCAACATTTCATGCAGTATTTTTCACAAGCGAAACAGACCACAAGCAAATCAAGCTGCGCATGCAGGTCACGAAAGCGATGTACGAAGCGTGGGGCGTGCCTGTTACGGAAGTTCCCGTACTTGGATCTTCAACACTTGAACAATTGTCTTACATAGTCCTGTTCGGCTTATGGACAACGTATCATCTCGCGCTCAACTACAATGTCGACCCAATTCCCGTAAAAGGCGTAGAGGACTTCAAAAAGAACCTGGCAGAACTGACGGTATAAAAAGAAAAATCGCACCCGTGAGTCCACCGGTGCGATTATGTAATCACGCAAGCTGTTTTTTGCGCGCAATCAATGTTCGGATGCAATGGGCAAGCAACACTAAATCAAATGGTCTTTTAAACGTTGCATCCAACCATTCAGGAATAAACCCCTGCTCAATATCGGCGTCTCGCAAAATCGCAACCCACATGCAATCTGCAAAGCTTTCTTGCTGGCGCAAATGATGAGCCACTTTCGTTGCTTGAAAATATCCGATTTCGTAATCAATCACTACGCAATCAGAACCAAGCTCTTCAAAGCACATTCCTGCCTCAAAGATGCTCCTGACCGATTTAACCCTGTAGTCCCCCTGGGGCAACAACCTTTCGAGCGCACTATGAACAGATGTATCAAGCGTAACAAGCAATACTTTGTTCATCCCCTCATTTTCAAGCTCTTGAAACGGCATTCCATTTTCTTTAAGAAACCGAATGAGGTATTCGCGAGGAATTCGCCTATGGCTGCCGCCGGGAATCGTGTATCCGCGAAGACCCATGTTTTTAAACCACCGCACTACCGTTCCCGTAGAAACATTGCAGATCTTAGCCACTTCGCCCGTCGTAAAGATCGTTCTCATAGCAACAATCCCCTTCCTGTATACAGTTACCAAGATTGGAAAGGAGCCTAACTTCCTAAGAATGAACGTACGAGCAAATAATACCACCGTCAAATCCGTTTCCTTTTTCTACGAGCCCAGCTACAATGCTCAATGCGATATGTCGAAGTGGCGGAATTGGTATACGCGTACGCTTCAGGAGCGTATGGCTTCACAGCCTTGAGGGTTCAAGTCCCTCCTTCGACACAAATTTTAATTAAAAAAGGCCGTGATGATTCACGGCCCAGCGCGCATTACTTGCGCGCAATTATCTACCCCTCCACTTCTGCAAGTAAGATTGGCACACTCACCCGATCGGGGCTTTTCTCACGTTGCACACCGAGTAGCTTTGCAGTTGCAATAGCAACTAGCCCACTACCAAACGAAAACAGCGCACCCATCTTTGCCGCATCCAGCACAACCCCTCCCTCTGGAAACGCCACCACAGATACAAACAAAGATACGGTAAAACCGATTCCGGCAACCATACCAACAACGAGCAAATCCCGCTTTGTCATTCCGTGTGGCATCTCTAAACTAAAGATTGCCATTGCAACTATGGTGCACAAGAATATTCCAAGCGGTTTTCCCACAAGCAACGAGCCAAGAACGAAACCCGTGGGAGCCGCGACATTAGAAAACACAACACCTGCATTTACTAGCGCAAACAATCCAAGGATCCCTTCCACCAGCGGCTTCAAGCAATGCTCCATACGGTTGAGCGCATCAGGAAGCGCATCTTCCGCTTCCACAAAAATGCCGATATCCTTTCGTTCGTGCGGCATCAAACACACAATAGGCACAAGCCCAAGCGCGGGATGCAGTCCGCCTGCTTCAAAAGCAAGCCAACTGCACACGCCAGGCCCGATCAAGTACGGTAAGAACGATTTAACCGAACATACTCTCAACAGCAATCCAATACACATCGCCAGCAGCAACAGCAACCCGCACGAATACCAGTCTCCTCCGCCTTGCGAATATCCCAGCGCGAGAATCGCCAAGCCTCCCGCATCATCCGCAATAGCAATCAACAACAGAAACGGAATAGCAACGTGATTTGGCCCAAAAATTATTTTTGCAATCAGATAGCTAAATGCGATATCTGTCGCACATGGGATAGCCCAGCCACGCAATACATCCTGCCGATCAAAAACCATACAGCACCCATAAAAGACAGCTGCCGGAAATATCATCCCTCCGAGCGTAGCGACCAGAGGCGTTGCAGCCTTGCGCAATGAAGACAGTGATCCTCCCGGCAAAAACGACTCGAACACCTCTTTCCCTGCAAGAAGGAAAAATAAACTCATCCCTACGTCTGTGACCCAAAAGTGGATCGTTTTGCCGAAGACCTGCATATGAACCATGCGCTCATACGACTCATGATCATAATTCGCCCATACAAGGGCAGCAAATGTGCCTCCAATCAGAAACAATGAATTCTCCAGCAAAAACGTAATGCCGCGCCGAACCATAGCATAGCTCCTCTCAATTAACAGATTGTGAAACAGCACACCATCAACACTTGATGGCAAGCGTCCAGTATATATAACTAGGCTAAAAAATCAAGAACTGATTTTTTAGTACGTAGAAAGTTGACATCAGGCACAGGGTCTGCTATACTTGCTGTAATTACGTATATTCTAGCGTCATTGAGCCGTATTTCGGAACCGAATCCATCTTGTAGGATCAGAATTATTCTCAAAACCGTTAGACATTTGTCTTCGCAGTTTTATTATTAAATTATTATTAAGAACAAAAAAATATGACACAGATTCCGACGCCGCCACCTGTGCGGCCAAGACCCGCCTTCGCTCCTAAAGGAGCTTCGGTGAGCAAGCAGCCTAATACTGCACCAAAATCTATTATTAAGAAAGCAGCGCCACACCGACAAGTAATGGCACAGTCTGGACGGCCGAACACCGGCAACAGGCGTCCTCAGCAGGGCAATGGCTCACGACGTCCACGAGGCGGCAAACCTCATCGAGGACGAGAAAAAAGCTCTGGCATCCACTTCGGCCCTTCTGGCATTCCAGAACCAATGCTGATAAAACAGCCTCCGCGAAATCCGGATGGAATGTATTTAATTCCGCTTGGAGGATTAGAAGAAATCGGCCGCAACTCTGCTGCAGTCGAATACAAGGGCGATATCGTCATCATCGACTTAGGCTTAATGTTCCCGAACGAAAACATGTACGGCATCGACTACATTATTCCAGACATTTCCCCGCTGGCAGGAAAAGAAAAAAATATTAAGGGCGTTATTGTAACACATGCCCACTATGATCATTTCGGCGGCGTGCCTCACCTATTGCCAAAGCTTGGCAATCCGCCGATTTTCGGGTCTGAATTCACGATGCGGCTGGTTGAAAAACGCCAGGCAGATTTTCCAATGTATGCAAAACCGAAAGTAAACATCGTAAAACGAAAAGAAATATTCCGATTAGGAAAATTCGAAATTGAGACATTCCATGTAAATCATTCTGTTCCCAATGCGTTCGGAGTAGTGGTTCGCACTCCTGCAGGATCTATTGCATTTACCGGAGACTTCAAATTCGATACCAACCCAGTAAACGACTTGCCCGCCGATGAAGTGCATTTGCAAGAAATCGGCAAAAATGGAATCACCGTGCTGTATACCGACTCTACGGGAGCAGAGCGCGAAGGGCACAGCCTTTCCGAAAAAGCAGTAGAGACAAACTTGGAAAAGATTTTCTCTGAACATCCAAACCAGCGAATTATTACTGCAACATTCTCCTCGATGATCGACCGCCTGCAGCAGATGGTTTCCATTGCAGAAAAACATGGCCGAAAAGTTGCGGTAGACGGTTACTCTATGAAAACGAACGTTGCCATTGCAAAAGAAATCGGATTCATGGACTTCAAACCAGGAACCATTATTACTCCCGAGGAGAGCAATAAGCTTGCCCCAGGAAAAGTCCTTATTCTATGCACCGGTGCGCAAGGGGAAGACAATGCCGTACTGATGCGCATCGTAAATAAAGAACATCGAAGCCTGGAAATCAATGCGGGCGACGTGGTGATATTCTCTTCTTCCGTCATTCCAGGAAACGAAGCATCTGTACAGCTGGTAAAAGATCAAATCTACCGCCAGGGCGCAGAAGTAATCCATTATAAAATGATGGACATTCACTCCGGAGGACACGGACATCGAGACGATTTGCAGCACATGATCGATTTAGTACAGCCGAAGTTTCTCATTCCTGCGCACGGCTACTTCAGCTTCCGCGCAGAACACGCAAAAATGGCCGTTATGAACGGATTTCCAAGAAGCAACGCTCTCTTGCCTGCAAACGGAGAAGTTATTGAAATCGTCGATAACAAAGCACGTTTAAATGGAGAAAAATACGAAATCAAACACATTATGGTAGACGGCCTCGGCGTCGGCGACGTTGGGCAAGTAGTGCTTCGCGATCGGCAGCTCTTAGCAGAAGATGGGATGGTTGTAGTAATTGCAACTGTAGACGGGCACACCGGAGAAATTATCGGGGACCCTGACATTATCTCCCGCGGATTCATCTACATGAAAGAGCACCTGCAGCTCGTTCAAGAAACTCGAGAAGAAATTAGAAAAGTTATTGCAAAACACATCGGCAAGCAGCGAGGCATGGAGCAGAATTGGGCGCATGTAAAAGAAGCAGTCCGAGACGATATCGGCCAATTCCTGTTCCAGAAAACGGAACGCCGGCCAATGATTCTTCCGGTCATCGTTGAAGTGTAGAACATTGTCACCCCGGGTCAAGCCCGGCATGACAGCGCACCTCAAACCATGCTACCGTTTACCTATGTCCACAGAACTCCCATCTAATAAAACTATCTTCTCCGGAATCCAGCCATCGGGAGTGCTCCATATTGGAAACTACCTCGGTGCAATTCAGCAATGGATTGCGCTACAAGATGCGAACGATGCAATTTTTTGCATCGTCGATGAGCATGCTATCACCGTGCCGTACGACCCAAAAACATTGCCCGACCGCGTGCTCGACGTAGCTGCGACATACATTGCAGCGGGCATTGATCCGGAAAAAAGCATTATGTTCATTCAATCGCACGTATCCGCCCACACGGAATTAGCGTGGCTCCTTTCCACTATTGCGCCCTATGGCAACATGTCGCGCATGACGCAATTCAAAGAAAAATCAAAAAAGCTTTCTTCCAAAGACGCAATTTCGCTTGCCTTATTCTCATACCCCGTATTAATGGCAGCAGATATTTTATTGTATGGCACCCACGTAGTGCCCGTAGGAGAAGACCAGAAACAGCATATAGAATTAACTCGCCTGCTTGCAGAGCGTTTTAATGCGCAATTCGGCGAAACATTCACGATTCCAGAACCGTATATTTCCCAGACATCTGCGCGCATTATGTCGCTTGCAGACGCAACCAAGAAAATGAGTAAAAGCGACGCGGAAAAAAGCTATATCGCACTCACGGATTCTCCGAGCGTAATCCGTAAAAAAATCGCGAGCGCCGTAACGGACACAGATACCGCCTTTTCGTTTGCAAAAAGCGGCCCCGCCGTAAAAAATTTGCTTGCAATCTACAAAGCATTCAGCGGCAAAGAAGAACAAGAAATTGAGAAAGAATTTGAGAAAAAAACATATAAAGAATTTAAAACTGCCCTTGCGGATACTATTATCGCATCACTAGAACCGTTCCAGAAAAAATATAATGACATTCGCAGCGAAGATACGGAACTCCGCCTGATTCTCGGCAAAGGAATGCACCGCGCGCAAGGCATTGCAAACGCAACCCTGCATCAAGCAAAGAAAAACATGGGATTAATATAAAACACTCCGCAAATTGCTTGCGAAGTGCGTTGTTGCAGCATTAATATATTTGTTCTTTAGGCACAGATTTGCATTCAAATCTAGGTAAGCCCGTATCATCAGTTTTCTCTAATTCCGGAATCACATAGAGGCGCTCAGTAACAAGCCCCTCTCCGGAACGGAATGTTATGTTGATACATAGCTTTTGCCCTTTTTGCATAGGGTCAATTGCCACGCACACTACGCTTCCAGAACAGCTGGGGTCGACCAGTGCAGCCAGCATCACCAAGGTTTGCAGCGGGATAGCCGTGCGATCATACAGCTTTGCATCGCGCACATACGCCGGAGCGACAGCGTTTGGCTGTACTTGATTCTGCCGCAACCTCACCCAGCAAAAGCTGCTCACTATCACGCAAAACAGCATGCATCCAAACATTATTCCTAAACAGAAACTCCCATAATGCAGCTTCGTCTTCATGGCATCCATCTCCCAAAAGACCTTCTGAATTGTAAAGGAGCAATACTACTCCTCTCCCGCCTTCCATTGTAAGATAGTATGCATATGAATTACAACAAAACCATCGAAGAAGCAACCGCCCTTTCTCCGTCCGCCAAAACAGCCATTCTACAATGGCTCACAGAGGAAAAATACACAGAATACCGGCCGGAACTTGAGCAATTAATTGACGCTCAAGACTGGAAAACGCTCGAGGACAGATTTTTTATGACCATTCCATTCGGCACCGGAGGCAGAAGAGGTGCAGTTGGAATTGGGTCGAACAGAATCAATAACGTGACGATCGGAGAGTCCGCACAAGGGTTCGCTACGTACCTGCTTTCCCAAATAGGAGAAGATGTAAAAAGACAAGGTATTGTCATTGCGCATGATACGCGCACCACATCGCGCGCATTTGCAGAATATGCAGCAGGTATTTTCGCGGCAAACGAAATTAAAACATACTTATTCGAATCATTCCGAGCAACGCCCGAACTTTCGTTTGCAGTCCGATTTTTAGAAGCAGCAGGCGGAGTAGTAATCAGCGCAAGTCATAATCCACCAGCAGACAACGGATTCAAAGCATATTGGTCAGATGGAGGGCAAATAATACCCCCACACGACAAAGGAATTATCAACGCCGTAATGAATGTACAGGCCCTGCCCTCTGTTGACGGATTAAATGGCGTGATTATGATAGATAGCCATATCGATAACGCATACATTACAGCAGTTGCGAATGAATCGTTATCCCAAAGCCGATCTGCAACAATCGTATACTCCCCGCTGCATGGTACAGGCACCATGAGTGCACAAAAAGTACTGGAACACGCGGGGTTTTCCGACCTTACTGTAGTACAAGAACAAGCAACGCCAGATGGAACATTTCCGAATCTGCCTAATAACATTCCAAATCCAGAAGTGCCGTCTGCAAGCGAAATGGTTACGCAATATGCGCAGCGGTTGCAGGCAGACATCGCAATAACCACAGACCCAGACGCTGACCGGCTGGGCGTTGTGGCGCAAGATGCCGATGGGCAATACAAGCTCCTCACCGGGAACCAAATTGCAGCCCTTGCTGCGTGGTATGTAGCAAATAAAGGAGAAAAAGGGTTTATGGTACGCACTATCGTAACAACAGACATGCTTGATGCTATCGCTGAAGACTTTGGATTAAAAATATATAACCATATTTTAATCGGCTTTAAATACGTTGCGCAATTAATTCGAGAGCATCAAGATAACGGCGACGAAATATTTTTGTTTGGAGGAGAAGAAAGCTATGGCATGCTCAAAGGATCATACTGCAGAGATAAAGACGCAGCAGTTGCCGCGCTCTTGCTGTGCGAACTGGCATCTGAACTAAAAGACCAAGGCAAAACACTACTCGGACAGCTAGATGAGCTGTATAAAAAATATGGCGTATACACAGAAACGCTTGCGAACATCCAATATCCCGGAGCAGAGGGTTTTAAAAATATGCAGAATATTATGCGGCAGCTTCGCGAACATCCCCTTACAGAAATTAGCGGAAGGTCTATTACGGCGATTATTGATAGAGAAAAATTCGAGGGAACTGAAAAAGGTAACGTGTTGATATTTGAGCTTTCACCACATCCCGCCGCAGCGGGACCCCGCCAGCAGGCGGCGGCGCGCCTTACTATTCGACCGTCCGGCACGGAACCTAAGATAAAAATATATGCGCAATTGCACGCTCCAGTATCACAAGAAATTTCAAATGAAGAGCTGCAACAGAAAAAGTCAGAAGAACTCACGCGAGCAAAAGAACTTACTGACGCATTTCAGAAATTGATAGCGTAAGCTCTCCCCCTTACGAAGGGGGAGTCGGAGGGGGTGATGCGTACGAGACTAACCTCCCCTAGCCCCTCCTTTGTAAGGAGGGGTAACGGCCTACTTTTTCACCTCGTGCCCGCCGAACTGGTTGCGCAAAGCCGATAAAATCTGCCCAGTGTAGCTGGGTGCATCTTCAGAATCTAATCGGAACTGCAATGCGCTTTCTATAATCGGCACAGGGATGCCTAATTCCTTGGCCGCATCAACGGTCCACTTTCCTTCTCCGCTTTGGGCCACCGTACCGGAAATACCGTCTAAGCCTGTGCCATATTGCCGATATGCTTCTTTGAGCCAATGAATTAACCGCGATTCAATCACGCTGCCGTTGTTATACACATGGGCAATTTTTTCCAAATCAAGCTCGCCGCGCCACTGCTGCAATACAGCAAATCCTTCCGCAATCGCCTGCATCATTCCATATTCAATGCCATTATGCACCATCTTCACAAAATGCCCTGCACCAGATTGCCCCATGTATTCATATCCGCCCGCTACCGAAAGATCGGAAAACAGCCCGACCAATTCTTTGTATGCAGATTTTTCTCCGCCGATCATCAAGCAAGCTCCCATGCGCGCACCGGAAGGGCCTCCGCTTACGCCGATATCTAAATAATGTACGCCGATTTTTTTCAGCTCTTCGCCTCTTCGAATAGAATCTTTGTAAAATGAGTTTCCGCCGTCAATGACGATATCCCCTGGTTGCAGATTCAGCGCAAGTTCTTTTAGCACACTATCAACCACAGGATGCGGAACCATGAGCCAGATCACTTTATTGTCATTCCCGCGAAGGCGGGAATCCACGTCGTTGGCGCCTGGATCCCCGATCAGGTCGGGGATGACGCTAACTACTTTCGCTCCTTTGTCTTCGACTTTTTTCCGCGCATTTTCATTCGGATCATACGCTGTCACGCCCCATCCATAATCTAGCAGCCGCTCCACCATATTCGCTCCCATTTTCCCAAGCCCGATATATACAATCTCTTTTTTTGGAACGTTGCGCTGAAGATCAAGATCGCTGATTGCATGCGCCTGCGACCCTTTTGGATACTGGATAAGCGGAACATGGCTTGCTTTCCACGCAGCAATAATCGGATCGATAAATCTCCAGCTTGCAGTAATTTCCTCTGTTGATACAAACGACGTTTGATTGCCCTCAATTGCATCTCTAAGCAATTTTGCGTATGCGTCTAAAAATTCGCTGCCAGAAAATGCCTGCCCATAATCAAATGAAAATTCTTTTTCCTCCACTACCATTTCTGAACCTGGTTTTTTTGCCCAAAATGACGTACTAATGCTTTCGCGAGGCTGCACTTGATATTTGAGCACGTTCGTAAAATGCTTGCCTGCTTCAGGGGGGCACAAGCACGGAGTATGATGCCTGAATTTTACAACTACCTCAACCCTTGATTCATTCATCCCCTTTCCGCTCTGCAACAAGATAGGAACACCCCGCCATTGAGGAAGATTCAATTTCGCTTCTACCTGAAAATATGTTTCTGTAATGGATCCTTCCGCCACGCCCTTTTCTTTCCGATACCCCTCGTATTGGCCTCGCAATGTATATCGCGCAATGTCTTGCGCATCCATCGTTTCAAGCGATTCCAGCACATTTGCCCTTGCAGTACGGATAGCGTCTGCATCAAACACTCCCGGATTCTGCATCGTAAATAATGCCAGGAGTTGCAGCATATGGTTCTGTCCCACATCTCGAAGCGCACCGACGCCATCATAAAACGCTCCGCGCCCTTCTATATCAAGCTTTTCATATAAGTGAATGTGAATACTGTCGATCGACCGCGCATCCCATGCGGGCTCTAAGAATACATTCGAAAATCGAAATGCTAAAATATTTTGCACCGTATCTTTTCCTAAGTAATGATCAATGCGATACACCTGCTCTTCTTTAAAAAGATTTCCTAATAACTCATCAAGAGCCTGCGCCGTTTCCAAATCTTTTCCGAACGGCTTTTCAACAATGACCCGCGTCCATCCTTCTTCTCCCCCGCAAGGAATCGTAAGGCCTGAAGTCGAGAGTTGTTCCAAAATCTGCTGATAATATTCCGGGGGAACAGCCAAGTGGAATAATTTATTTGCGCACGTATTCCAGGCGCCATCTTGCTTGCCAAGCAACTGGGCCAGTGCTTCATACCCCTTTTGTTCCGTAAAATTGCCGGCGCAATAGGAAAACATGGCGACGAACGCGTCGACACCTGCTGTGTTGGCGGATCCATTATCTAAAATAATTTCCCTAACATACGCGCGAAAATCCTCGTTTGAAAGCTCTCTGCGGGCAAACCCTACAATGTGCATCAGCTCCGGCAAATGCCCATCAATATAGAGCCGAAACAGTGCTGGAATAAGCTTCCGTTTCGTTAAATCGCCCGTAGCGCCAAAAATGGTCAGTATAGTCGGGAGCGTATTTGTTGCCTGCATGGGGGTATTGTATACCGTTTATTTAATATGACGCGGGTCAATTCCCGCAGAATGCAAAATACTTTTTAGCGTGCCTATAGGCAAATCTCGATTATGCATCGGAACAACGACTCGTCTTTTTGATCTCGCATGGTACAGAATTAAATGACTGCCGGTTTGTCTGTCGTCGACAAAACCTTCTCTATACAGAATTTTCAATAATTTCTTAGGAGTAGGCCTAGGAACTTTAGACACGAGACGGAATATCGATCGACGTCAACAAGGCATCTGTATCTGCAACGATGGATTCACCATGATCATCCATGCTCGCTAAATATGCTCCTATAGCATCACCAGCCATCTCGCGCGCTTCTGCAACAGTTTTGCCATACGTCACACATCCAGGCAAAGCTGGAACAATAACCGTGTATCCGCCTTCAGCTTCCGGTCGAAGATAAATATTAAAATGATGAGCTTTTGTTTGCATATTTGCAGTATAGTGTTGCGCCCGCTAAGAAACAATACTACCTAATCTCGTACGTCACCGATACTGTTACGTTCGTATCTTGCGTGCCAACTGGAATTTCCGGCGCGGTAACTGCCCCGCCCATAGCCTTATCCGCCATCGCAAACGGAACAGGACCATATGGGGAAGACTCCACCGAATAGGTTTTTACTTTTCCTAAACGAACATGCAGCGAGCTTGCAATTGCCTGCGCTTTTTTCTGCGCATTTGCAATTGCGTCTTGTTCTGCAGATACTTGCGCGGAAGATTGATCATCGCTGGTAAATGTGACTCCGCCGATTTGATTCGCGCCTGCCTGCGTTG
Source organism: Candidatus Andersenbacteria bacterium RIFCSPHIGHO2_12_FULL_45_11b (assembly GCA_001817115.1). Lineage (GTDB taxonomy): Bacteria > Patescibacteriota > Andersenbacteria > UBA10190 > UBA10190 > HO2-45-11b. The sequence continues at coordinate 220 of MHHS01000034.1, read as the reverse complement.
CTTTCGCAATCACATCGCCCGCAATATCTATTGATCGAATCGTGACGGCAACTTGCTGGTTTGCATCGAACCCTTTTGGAACTTGCGTGCCGTTGTTATAGTCGAATGCAGGATTTACCGAAACTCCTTGCGTCATAATATCAGCATCTGCAATACCGAGCGAACGCACGGCCGCCAACACCGCATTCATTTTTTTTGCCATCATATCCGTTGCCTGCGA
>MHHS01000033.1:5672-5900 GCA_001817115.1 Candidatus Andersenbacteria bacterium RIFCSPHIGHO2_12_FULL_45_11b | reverse complement strand
TATCTGGATGATCTAAGAAAAACAGTACGGCACGCACGGCGTCTTGAATATAAATAAAATCACGCTTCTGCTCGCCGTCTTTGTAGTTTCCTTCATATGATTTAAATAGCGTCATTTCTTTTCCAACAGCCACATCGGGATATTTTTTTGCAATTACACTCATCATCGCCTCTTTATGCCATTCATTTGGCCCAAATACATTAAAAAAACGTAGCCCAACTGTTTTGT
>MHHS01000033.1:1586-5664 GCA_001817115.1 Candidatus Andersenbacteria bacterium RIFCSPHIGHO2_12_FULL_45_11b | reverse complement strand
CTGCCGTCTCTGGCCCATATATCGACTAATAATTTTGACTTGCCGTATAAATTAAGTGGTACTAATTGGTCAAATAGCTTTTCGTCGTCGCTGTATCCATGTTCGCCACTGCCATACGTTGCAGCGCTGGATGCGTATATGCATCGGACATTATGCGATTGACACCAGCGAATAATGTCTTTGCTATACTCGACGTTGTTGTCTTCCAAATATTCCCAATTCGTTTCTGTTGTAGAACTGCATGCACCCATATGGATAATCGTCTCAACATTCTGATTATCAAACTCGCCTGCAAGCAACTGTTCTCGAAAGTCGGCAATACCAATCATTTGGTCGTATTGCAAGTGACTAATATTATGCTCTTGTTCATCATGAGTTACATCGTCCACTATCACGATATCATCTCGTCCGTGCTCATTTAATGCAGCAACAACTGCGCTTCCGATAAACCCTGCTCCGCCCGTTACAATAATCATATCGCTTTTATTTTTTCAATAATTTCAGACGTCGATAAATTCGGCCTGCGTTTCACCGTATAAGCAGAAATTCCAAGCTCTTGCATTTTTGGATATTCTATCCATATTTCAGCTTGCCCATGATCATCTCCATTTACATGAATATCGGATTTTATAGCAGGCAAGAACGTCCCGTGCGGTTCTTCGTCGTATGCTCCATCCATAATTACTACATAGTCGACGCAGGCAAGAGCAGCAAGCAATGCAGCGCGCTGATCTTGCGGAATAATGGGGCGAGAAGATCCTTTTTTATCGCGCACAGATTTGTCCGTATTAATCCCAACGAATAATATATCGCCCTGCTGTTTAGCTTCCTCTAAGAAATCCAAATGCCCCGCCTGTATCAAATCAAACACCCCATTTACCGTTACCAGTTTTTTGCCAGCATTTCTCAATTCCTCCGCCTTTTGCCTCGCCTGGTCAATAGTTAGTATTTTGTCATAGCGCCATAAGTGATCATTCATGAATGTATAGTACCTAAAAAACCGTCATTGCCCAACTTGATTGGATCCCGGGTCAAGCCCGGGATGACAGAATACTATCTGTAGCCTGTTTCAGCGAATCAACGATCAAATCGGGCTGCGCAGAAAGTTTTCCTTCTTCCCAATACTTGCTCCGAATAAGTGCCGCATGCGTGCCCGCTGTTTTTCCGAATAATAAATCTGCTTCTTTATCTCCCACAATCCAGCTGTTTGCATAATCAATATCGCCGATCTTCGCTTCAATCTGGTTGGCCATGCCGATCTTCGGCTTTCTGCAATCGCAATCAGTCTGATTTCTTGCATGCGGACAATATGCAATCATTGCAATGTGAACGCCGCGTGCTTCAAATTCTGCGTTCATATATTGATGTAGCTTGTGCATTTGCTCAACGGTATACATGCCTTGTGCAATACCTGATTGATTCGTAACAATGGCCAACGCATACCCGGCATCTTGCAATCGCTTGCACGCGTCAATTGCTCCATCAATCCATTGCCATTGCTTTGCTTCATTTACATATCCGTGATCAATATTCAAGGTTCCGTCGCGATCTAAAAAAATAACTTTTTTAGCCATGATGATCTTCTATGGTATGCAATAATTCTTCTTGTGTAATGCCAACCGCTCCTGTTTTCTTTGCAACTGTAGCCCCTGCAGCATTGCCAAGTTCCGCTGCCTCAATATTCGTTGCCCCACAAAGCTTTGCGAGTAGAATTGTAAGTGCTGCAGTATCCCCGCATCCAGACGTATCTACCACTTCATTATGAGAAATATACGACGTCGATACATACGCTCCATCGCTGCCCTTTTCTTTTACATACATCCCTTCAGAACTTAACGTAAGAAATACACTCGTATCAAACGATTCAGACACCATTTCTGCAAGTTCGTGCGCATTCTTGCCTCCATTATCATGCATATTAATTCCCAGATACTCATGGGCTTCTTTTTTATTGGGAGACATATACGTAGCTCCCGTAAAATAGGTAACCCGGGATGGTTTTACATCTACCATCACGGGAATATTTTTTTCTCGCATAATACGCAATATCGTTTCCGCAATTTTTTGTGTGACTGCGCCTTTTGCATAGTCCGAAACAACAATCCCATCAATAGCATCGGAATTCTTTATAATCGCATCGATAATTTGCTGCTCAACAGCAAAGCTTACTTCAAGCACTTCCTCATGATCAACACGAAGCAGCTGCTGGCTTCCAACAATATATCGCCTCTTCACAATGGTCGGCATTCTGCTATCTACAATAAATTCAGGGTCATACCCCTCTTTTTGCGCAGTTGCTTTTAATGCATTTCCAACGTCATCAGCGCCAACAACGCCAACGCACACAACGCTCGCCCCAAGCATCGCTGCATTTTTTGCAGTATTGCCAGCTCCTCCGGTTGCATTTTCTTCTCGCTTCGCATGTAAAATAGGTACAGGAGCTTCCGGATTCAACCGCTCCACCACGCCAAATACGTAACGATCTAAAAATACGTCGCCAACAACGAGCAATTTCTTTCCTGCAAATTGCGACGTAATTTCTTTTGCTCTCTGTACCGTAATACTCATATGGTGTTTACAGTGAGCTTGTCGCACTGCGAGGCTCTTCTTCAAACGTTTCGCAGATCATATGAATTGCATGTAAATGCAACTCCTGCATGCGCTCTGTTGCAAATTTATTATCGCCAACCTTAGGCGCAGGGGCTTCGATGGCTATGTCTGCAATTTCGCGAAGTTTTCCTACTATGCCCGTAAGCGCAATCACTGTCATACCGTTTACTCGAGCCATCTCGGCGGCTTTTAAAATGTTTTCCGAATTGCCGGACGTGGAAAGGCCAATAAATACGTCGCCTTCTTGACCCAACGCCTCAATCTGCCTTGAATAAATCTGATCAAATCCAAAATCGTTCGCAATGCACGTGATCGCATTGCTGTCAGCAGTAAGTGATATAGCAGGGTACGGAGGTCGATTTCCTCGATATCTCCCAATTAATTCCTCTGCAAAATGCTGCGCCTCGGAAGCACTTCCGCCATTGCCTGCCACAAACACGCGCCCACCCTTAGAAAAGGATTCGTGCAAGTGTTCTGCCGCAAGAGACGTTTGTTCATGAAACTTATCCAAATCGCCGAGCAAATCGCTCAATTCCTTCGTATGGCTTTCGAATAATTGTTTATACATCATGTATTGTATTATCTTGTTTTTTTGTGAATTTTACAAGTTGCGTCGATCCCTTCTACCCAAGCGGGGAGAAGGGAAATACAGCCTATTTCCCCAAATACTCCCTCAATGCCTCTTTCCAATCTCGAAATTCTGGACCTTTCGTATGCTTGAGAATACTGTATTGCGGACGCTTTGCAGGCCGAGAAAATTCTGCTGATGAAACAGGTTTTACATCCACTTGCATACCAGGAATTATTGTAAAAATCATTTCTGCAAATTCGAACCATGATGCGCTTCCCGTGTTCACGCCATGATAGATTCCGAACGGCTCGCTTTCCTCAAGCAACGAGCGCACAAACTGCGACAAATCTTTCGTAAATGTCGGACTTCCAAACTGATCGTTCACTACGCTCAAATGCTTTTTTGTTTTCCCTAACTCGACCATAGTATCTACAAAGTTTTTTCCATTCGGACCATACAACCACGCCGTACGTATAAGATAAAAATTGCATCCGCTTTCCTTCAGCGCGCGCTCTCCTGCTAATTTCGATTGCCCGTACACATTTACCGCCGGCCCTGGAGAATCTGCTTCACTATATCCTTCTGCCTGCGTACCGGGGAATACATAATCCGTACTAAAATGCACGAGCGTTGCACCGAGCATATTCGCAATATCCCCCAAATTTTTTACGCCTGTTTCATTCACTAAGAATGCATCCTCTTTATGCTCTTCTGCGCCGTCTACGTTCGTATACGCCGCCGCATTTATAATCACATCGGGCTGAAGGGGCATAAGCACATCGCGCACGCTTTGCGCATTCGTAATATCAATTTCTTCTTTATCCAACAACGTCGGCTGCATATCTGAAAACACCGTCGCAAGCATACTCCCCAGCATCCCCTTCGCGCCGATGATGA
>MHHS01000033.1:0-1536 GCA_001817115.1 Candidatus Andersenbacteria bacterium RIFCSPHIGHO2_12_FULL_45_11b | reverse complement strand
GTGCGAGCCACATTGTCGCCAGAACAACTTTGCCATCGACCGGTACAAACCGACCAGTTCCCCAACCAAACGAATCGAGGGGGTCGTTTTGGAGACAGGCCCAATCTGAAACCTGGCTCAAAGGCACGCCTCCCCACTCGGTTGCTCCCTCAACCAACTTTGTCGGGTCCCCAATAACGAGCGCAAAGTCAATATGTTGCACTTCGTCGTAACAACCCGATGCAAACTGCATCCACGACGGAAACGGATCGTATACACACAGCGTTATGAGGTCGGATTCCTCACTGAATTCACGATCGGCGACTTGCTCTCTTGTTTCACCGGGATTTGCCGTGCCCCCGGGAGCATCACACTCCAATCCTGAAAGCAGGTTTCCATATCGGGGCATCACGACGTACAGCAGTTCAAACTCCGTTTCGTGCAAACCAAGCGCCCGAAGCGCCAAGATGTAATCCCGAAATGTCGGATTCTCGTTGGGAGCTACGCGGTTTCGTGCCACCTCCACAACACGCGTCATATGTGTAGTCGTCTCGCGTTAGTAACAGTTTCGTAGCGTACAGCATAGAGCTAAAAACTCGGGCAAACTTAAGAGTGTCTAATCCTTAAGCAAAACCCGAGTATGCATAAACATACCAAATTGTTGCCATACCAGCGACAGGAAGCATTCCGTCGCTGGAGTGCAGGAGAAAGCGTCGTCGATCTTTCTTCTCACTACTGCGTGTCGAGAACAACGCTGTATCGTGTATTTAAAAAAGCCAAGCTTGGCATCTTTACTAACTACTCCAGCAAGAACTTTCGGTACAGACAGCTGGAGTATGGATTGAGAACTTTAACAAAAACAGAGTGCATTCTTGCCGCGAAGCTGGCACGGAAAGCACATCGCTTGAAACGGTATGAAAAAGACTTTCCAGGAGAGATGGTGCATTTCGATACGAAGAAACTCCCGCTCATCGTAGGAGAAGGTAAGGACGTACCACGAGAATGGCTCCATGTAGGAATTGATGACTTTTCCAGACAACTCGTTGCAGACATCTTTCCGGATCGCACGTCATATTCTTCTGCCATTCATCTTGCGGAAACAATTGAAACGCTCCCGTACGACATACATGTTGCATATTCAGATAACGGATCTGAATACAAAGGAAGCCCTGGGCATGCGTTCGTAGCATTGTGCAGAGCGCATGACATTACGCAGAAACATACGAAGCCTCGTCATCCGTACACGAACGGAAAAGCAGAACGCGTCATTGGGACATTAATGCGAGAATGGCACTACGGAACACATTTCTTAACACGCGAAGAGCGTCGTCGTTCGCTCTATGCCTTTGTTCGCTGGTACAATGAAATCAGGCCACATCAATCACTAGGTGGTCAGAGTCCATTTGAACGACTCCGCTCATTCGTTTCCCGAGTTCGCCCTGTTTCTGTAACTAACGCGACGTAAGTGTACAGGTAAGCTTGACATTTTTTACTTGACATGCTACCATTAAGAGTTACGGTTGCCTCGAGGGTACTTTGAAAATTTCCTGTAGGAAT